>PUOI01000563.1 GCA_003552765.1 Candidatus Hydrogenedentota bacterium
CTGACATGCATCAAATCCATCCCGTAGGGATGACAGCTGGTAGCCGGGGGTTGAGGCCGCGTGCGATAGCATGCGGGCGATACCCCCGGAAACAGCACCCCGCCCCTCGACCCCTTTAGGGGTCGCAGCAGCTGCATGCACGAGAGTTCTGCGACCCCTACCGGGGTCGGTTGATGGAGTGGCTTGCGATCTTGGGGTATCGCGCGCTGCGCGCGCTTCAACCCCAGGCTACCATCTGTGACCCCGCTGGGGTCCTTTAGATGTTCATCCACGCATGAAGGCAAGGATGCAGCGTTCCATGTGAATTCCAACCGGAGACAATCGTGGGGCGCAAAGCCGTATTGTCCACAAATTAAGGGCTGAAGAGGCACTAGAGCACTGTTTCACCTTAAATTGTGGGTAGCCTCCAATTCTTGGGGTGAGGCGGCACGGACTTCCAGCCCGTGATTCATGGCCTAGAAGGCCATGCCACTTCCTAGCGCGTTCACTTCGTGGGTCAACAGACGCTCCACTAGGCTTCAGCTCTATTACCCTTGCGGACAGAAGAACGTCATCTCGGTGTCCAATCCTTGCCCGTCATCGGCGGGGCGCAAATACCGGAGATCGCTCAGCACAATGAGATTGCCGCTGTCGTAAAGGGTGTGAAGGAAATCGATAAGCTCCTCCATGCTTACGCCGCTCAGATGCAGTTGAACCCCCTCGAAATCGCCGGCGGGCACGCCCCCCACGCCGGGGCGGGCGTTAGAGAAATCGGCGCGTTCAATCAGCCCGTGCTCGGACAGGGTATTGTTGACAAATGTCAGTAAATTAAAGTTTCCCCCGCGGGCATCAATGTATTCGCTCAGGGCGTCATGGCTGCTGCGGGCTTGCACGATCTCTGAACGCCACAGCGCCGCTTGACTTAACGAGAATTGAGCTTCTTCATGTTCTTGCTGAACTTGCTGGTACGCGTCCAGCGGCCCTTGGGTAATATGGTAAGCAAGCGCGCCCAGGACCGCAATCACGCCCACCGTCACCATTATTCGTTCACGTTTTTGAAGTTGCATTCCAGCCATTATGGCATTCTCCCGCGCATGGCCCGGACTTATCGGCGGGCGGTGATGGTGAACGTCTCTTGCCCGCCCTCGACACGCCGGGTTGGTTGTTCGTCAATAGTGAACATCTCGGATGCCTGCAGCGAAGCAAAGGCGTTGTTGAAGGCCTGGGGATCCGTGACTTCGCCCTCGAGCTGAATCCGCCGGTTCCGGCTACCCTGGATGCTCAGGTTGGTGATATGCACTTCGCCTTCCGGCATCGCCGCGCTGATCTCCGTGAGGACATCGAGCAGCGTGGGCATGTTGAAGAGTTCGGCCGACACGGTCTGCCCGAGTTCTGGATTCTCTTGAATCTCCTCTTGCATCCGCGCGTAGGTCTCGCTCCATCCGTAGGGCGGCTCTCCGCCTGTCTCATACTCATCGGCCGCTTCCGGGAACGCCTCCACATAGAGGTCCCACATTTCCCGGTCAATATCTTCAAGCGCCGACTGGGTCTGCCGGTAATCCACAAAGGCGAACGAGGCGTACCCAATAAGGACGATGAGCGCCAGCACGCCGGAAAAGGCCGCGTGGCGCAAGTACTCGCGAAACTCATTCTGCCGGGCCAGCGGTCCTTTGCGGAATTCAAAGCCAAACCCGCCGCCCGCCGCCGCATGGGCCACGCCGATTGGGCCAATCCACGCGTCGTGAGCGCCCTCGGGCAATTTCGAGACTGCTGCCGCGGGCGCGCTAGCTTCTTCGGCCCCTATCTCCTCTTCCGGCGCCTCCGCGGGCTCCGGCTCGGAAGCCGGTGCTTGTTTGGCGGGGTCAAGCGCAGGGCCGCGGAGCTGACCCATCAGTTGCTCATACTGGACCGGTATCCGAAAACCGCTCTCGAACAGACTGCGCTCTTCTTCGAACATCTCCACGCCGGTAACGGTCAGGGCGGACACATCGCCCAGTTCCCGGTCCCACGACGCGAGAAAACCGCGCAGCGAGTTCTGGATTTCCCGGGCCGCGGCCGCGGGGTTGTCGTGAAATTGAGTGGCGTCCATGGACAGGTGGCGGAAAAAGACCAGCCGTTTGTTGTTCACCGCGGCCAAAATGCAGCCGTTGGGACGGACATGGGCCAACGCCTGGAGGCTGGCGGGTTCCTTGTGGGCCGACATCCACAGACTGGTGAGCCCGGCGACATCGAGATTGATCCCCTCGACAGCGGCCCCCGCGGCCTCAAGCGCGGCCGTCTCTTCTTCCAAATGCTCGACGCGCATCCCCACGGCAAGCACATCCGTCTGACCGCCCTGTTCGCCCATGACCGTGAAGTCCACCACCAGCTCCTCCAACGGGAAGGCGAGGTAGGGCTCAAGTTCAAAAGGCACGGCGGCGGCGACGCGTTTGCGGCCCTTGAAGGGCATCCGCATCTTGCGGACCACGCTATAGGCGCTTGACGCGCACAGGGTGTACACCGCTGGCGGCGTCTTTACTTTGCCCAGTATCTCCCGGGCGGCCTCGACAAGTCCCTCGAACCGCTCCTCGGGAGAATCGTAGGACGCCTGGGCCGCATACAGTTCGAGCACCGTGGGCAGCCGGCCGCCCGTGCGCACAATCGCCAGCCTCAATGTATCGCCATCAAACTCGAAGGCGCCCACACGCGCGGTTAGCTTCATCGGGTTATTCTCCAATCCAAAATTCGCAGGCCTCCGGCCCCCGCATCCGCATCACGCCAGACATGCGCCTCAACGCGGGCCGCGGCGTTGTCCATCATGCCGTCGCCAATCACCTTGAACATACTACTCTGCGTGGTCACGTAGTGCCGCACGGTTTCTCCGCCGCCGCCCCCGCGGCCGCGCCGGCTGCGCGGCGGGCTGTACACGCCCCGGCTCTCAAGCTCTTCTCTATCGCGGAATGGAGCACTCTCGCGCTCCCGTATGATCACGTCGGCCAAGGCCAGCCGTCCGTCCAGCGCCTCTCCCATGGCTTCCAGGGTCTCGAAGGGGGCGGTATTCACGTTGATTTGGCCTTGGGGATGGCCATTCACGGTAAGCAGCCGCGTCAGGGGAAGCTGGTCTTCTTCGGGATTGCCGTAAAACAGCTCCGGCGTAATTCCCCGGACTAGCAGCAACTCTTCCACCGAGTCCATGGGGGCTTGTTTACTCCCGTAGGGGATGTCCAGCGTTTGGTAATAACTATCGCCGGAATCTCCTTGTCCCCGTGCGTTGCCGGCGCCGCGTGGATCCATCCATTCCAGGATAGCGTCCACCACATCCGCGTCGGCGCCGCGCATCTCGAATAGCGCATCGAGGGCGTCGATGAGGATCTCGTTGTGTTCCTCTCCATCAGCCGACATCAACGCGTTCAAATTGATTTTGCCATATTCGTCTTCAATCCGGCATTGCATGATGGCGTTATTGATGGTCTGCAATTGAACGCCATGCGCCCACGAGTCATGCAGACTGTCGAACAACTCGCCGCCGGCCTCGTACGCCTCCAAGAGGTCCTGCTCAAGAAGGGCGATACCATTGGCGACGGCGGAGCGCGCCGCTATGGAGGCTTCGACTTCCGAGGCGTACCCTTGAACAAAAGCGGCGTCCACGTTGCTCTCGTACATGTATTCAACAACCAGGGCGGTCAACAGCACCACAAACAGCAGCGCCAGCATCAGCGCCACGCCGCGTTCATTGCGAACCCCGGCTTTGGCGCCGCCGTCTTTTCCTGCGCCATCCGGCCGGGCGAGCATGCCAGCCAATCGATGGCCCCACGAGTTATGACCGGTTCTAGCCACGACTAACCTCCCAATCCCGACACGCCGCCCCGCGCGGGACCGCTATCCGGCGCCGGGGAATCTTGACCCGCATCAGTATCGCCCTCATCAGCGGCGCCGCTTTCCAGAAACCCGCCGCCCCGGTAGGCGCCGCCATCAAACGTCATCTGGTCGGTCACGCCAAGTCCCGGCTGGATGGGGATGAGCATATCGAAATCAGGGTCGTCTTCGGGGTCAATCCCTTGCCGCCGCTCTTCTTCCAGGAGGCTGTCGGGTTTGGCGAAATTGATCCGGACGCGCACCGCCCACGGCAGCCGGGCCATCTCCAGGCTGTCCCACTCCCGGAGCCACTCCTCCCCATCGAAATAGTCCAGGCGCATGGTCCGAATAGGGACGCTCCACCCCGGGGCTTCATAGTCGCCCGACGGCACAAAAAAACCGTCCGACGCGTCTAGTTCTTGCACATCGGCCCCCAATAACGGGGTCTCGATGGAATGTAGAACCGCCGGCGGATCTTCCTCCGCTTCGGAGCGGGCATAAGACAGCGACATCTCACTATCCCGTTCCGCCATTGCTTCGTAGCGGACTTCCTTGAGATCGCCTGGCAGGGCCATTCCGCCGATAAGGGGGGCGGTGCTGGCGAACCGGACGGAGTCTCGCGCGCCGTCCGGTCCATCGTCGCTCACCCCTACAAACATAAAGACTTCTTGCTCCATGGGGGGATCGCCGTACGCCGTGCCGAAATTCTGTTTCATGTTGCGGGCAAGGAACTGGCGCAGCCGCATTTCTTCCATACCCGTGCGGCTGGTCTGAATGGACGTCACAACCGAAAAGAACGCGCCGTAGACTATGCCGGTGAGGATCACCAGGATGGCAATCGCCACCAGAAGCTCAAGCAAGGTGAAGCCGCGCTTGTTCATGGCCCTACTCCGGCATCCGGTACACGTACGTGCTTAGTTCCCGATCGCCATTGGGGGTATCCAAGGAAGCGTGCACCTCGAACAATCCCAAGCGCTCGTCGCCTACCTGGACTGCGTCGAAGCTGTAGGAGTAGCCGGGGTAACGCGCGCCCAACTCGCCCGCGCCGCTCATCTCGCCGGCCATTACTTCCAGCTCGGCCTCGTGCAGCACGCGTTCGAGCAGTTGCCGCTCAATAATCTGTTCGCGGCTCTCCTCGAACAGACGAAACGCGCTGTAGTGGGCGTCTACGAGTATGAACATCGCCGTGCCCAAGATGGCCAGCGCGGCCATGATTTCGATGAGGGTAAACCCTTCACAGGCTATTGCCCGCTCACGAATCATGATTCCCGTCCCTTCTTGATTTCCGAGCCTCCCGTGATGGGATCCCACGTGACCGTGTAGTACTCATCATCGGGATTTCTTATATAGAACACTACGGACTCGGCCAATCCCAAGGGCGACACGTCCACTTCCAGAACCCCGCTGGAACGGTTCGAGCCTGAAACACGCACGGAGTCTATGGTGATATTTTGGGGCAGCCGCGTACGGGCAAGGAACCCGGAGCGGATTTCCACCTTCTCGTCGTCTTCATCGTCGAGCCGGAAGTCATCGAAGAAATCGCCAATCCCGTCCAACATACTATCGGTCTTGACGTTTTCCATTTGGCTTTGCGTGGACAGGCGGGCAAAGCGGTCCATTTGCTCATGCATCCGGTCGCTTCGCTCCATCATCTCCTCTTGTTCAGCCGGCCCCATCTGACCGCTGGACATGCTTTGAAGGTCCCGCCCTTGAGTGAGGGAGCCGTCCATCGCGTCACGCGCGGCGTCCCTCATCTCGCCTTGGGCGCCTTCAAGATCCGCGGAAAGACCGGGCCAGCGCACGGTCCAGTATTCTTGCTCATCGAGATCTATCTTGATGGTGTACCGCCTTTGCAACATGGCGGCTTCAGCGATGGCGGCCCGGCCATAGCTGGCGATGCGCCGGGCGGCGCCTTCGTGCTCCCCGAATGCAATCGCGGGCCACAGGCGGGGGATGGCGATGGCGAAAAATACGGCGAGCAGCAGCGCCACCATCATCAGCTCAATGAGGGTGAAACCGGAACGATTACGGCGGCGCTCAATACAAACAGGGCGCGAGGCGCCGTAAAAGGGCGTCCTCCCACCCCTCTCCGCCTTGCGGAACACACTGGCGTTGCATTGCATTAGCGTATCCTCCAACGCCTCACTCACTGGGCCTTGCCCGCGCCATCGCGGCGGCTCACGCAGGTTTGCCGCGGGACTAGGTGCTATCCCGCTGCAAGTCCCAGCTCACAATTTCGGCGTCGTAACCGCTTCCGCCACTCTGGCCGTTCGCTCCCAGGGACTTGATCTCGTAGTCATGGCCATCCGGTCCAGGTACCGAGTATTGATACTCATTGCCCCAGGGATCTCTCGGAACGCTGTTGGCGTCGAGATACCGTTTGCCCCGCTCGTTATTGATCAACTCGTCGAGCGATTCGGGGAACCGGTTGTTCTCCAGCCGGAACTGCGTGACCGCCATGCGCAGGGCTTGGATCTGGGACTTCGCGGCAGTCACATTGGCCTCGTCCACGCTGCCCAGCATCCGCGGCACCACAATGGTGGCCAGGATACCGAGAATGGCGATAACGACCATCAGCTCAATGAGGGTGAAACCTTTGGCGTTCGAGACCTTCGCCTTTCGAGTGTTACGTGTCAACATGGGAACCTCCTATCCGACGCTTCCACTCATGTCAAGTATCGGAAGCAATATAGCCAGCACCATAAACCCTACGAACAATCCCATCATGATGATTATAATGGGTTCGAGCACGCTTACCAAGGCGTCCACCGTCAGCTCGACATCTTCCTCGTAGGTGTCGGAGACCTTGATAAGCATACCCTCGATTTCGCCGCTTCGCTGCCCCAGCTCTGTCATATGAACGAGCATGGGCGGGAAAAGGTTAGCCTCGCGTAGCGGCTGGGCAAGATCCCGTCCGCGGCGCACGCCGGTTTTCACCTCTTCCATGGCCTCCTCGAACACGCGATTCTGAAGCACGGTTTTCACAATGTCCAGCGCGGACATCATGGTAAGCCCGCTCTCCAGCATGGTGCCCAGGGTCCGCGAAAACCGCGCGCAGATCATCTTGGAGTACAGCTTGCCGAAGCCGGGCAGCCAAAGCTTGAACGTGTCCCAGTGATAGCGGCCCGCGGGCCTTGCAACCCAAGCCCGCCAGATGGCGAAAGCGCCAAGTATGCTCACCGCAATCACCCACCAGTAGGCGACCAGGAAATCGGTAATTCCGATGAGCATTACGGTAATAAAGGGCAGGGCCTCTTCTTGCCGTTCAAAAATCTGGACGATTCGGGGCACAATAAAGATCATCAAAAAGACGATTAGCAGCAGCCCGAAACCCGCCATGCACGCGGGATAAACCAGCATGGAAAGCACGCGGTGCTTCAGTTTCAGTTGCCGCTCCAGCACTTCGGCGAGCCGGAACAGCACCTGCTCCAGGCCGCCGCTCGACTCGCCCGCCCGCACCATGTTGACGTACAGATTATTGAACACCCGGGGATGTTTGTCGAGCGCGTCTCCCAGGGTCGAGCCGCTGTTCACGTGGTCCCGTACATCATAAATCGTCTTGTGCAGACGGGGATTCGCGGTTTGTTGAAGCGTGGCGTTCAGCGCCTCCACCAACGGCATGCCGGCCTGAAGCAGCACCGCCAAGCTGCGGGTGAACACGGTGATGTCGCGCAGCTTGATCCGTCCGCCGCCGAAGCTTATTTCACGGGACGTTCCCGCGACTTGCTTCTCGAACGTTTCCGTTACCGTGGTGGGATAAAGCTGCTGGTCCCGCAACTTGCGGCGCGCGCCCGCCGCCGTGTCGGCGTCAATGACGCCTTTCACGGACTTGCCGCTTGCAGCTATCGCCTCGTATTCGTAAACCGCCATGGACTCGCTTCCGTGTTTGCCTTATTCGTTCCCATTCCGGGATAACTTGGCCTTAATCCAGCACTTCTTCCAGAAGTTCATCGCGCGTCACGCGCAACACCTCTTCTATCGTCGATACGCCCTCGAACACTTTCACGGCCCCGTCCTCGCGCAACGTGCGCATGCCGTGCTTCTTCGCTTCCCGCTTGATGACGTTCGAATCGGCTCCCTTCAGCGTGAGGTCTTGTACGCGCGGCGTCATGACGAGAAGCTCGAAGATACCAGTCCGGCCCATGTACCCCCGCTGCTGGCAGTGGCTGCAGCCCGCGCCAAAATACACCGGCTTGCCCGCCACGGCATCGGGATCCACCCCAAGCTCGCGGATGCTCTCGGGTTTCGGCTCATAGGCCTCTTTGCAATGCGGGCAAATCCGGCGAACCAAGCGCTGCGCCATGATGGCGATGGTCGACGAACTCACCAGGAAAGGCTCGATGCCCATGTTCACTAGCCGCGTAATCGCGCCGGCGCTGTCGTTGGTGTGCAGCGTGCTGAACACCAAGTGGCCCGTCAAAGAGGCCTGCACGGCCATCTCGGCGGTCTCAAGGTCGCGGATCTCCCCAACCAGAATGATGTCGGGGTCTTGCCGCAGGATGCTGCGCAACCCGGCGGCGAAGGTGAGCCCGATCTTCGGACGCACCTGAATCTGCCCAATGCCGCTCATCTGATACTCGATGGGGTCTTCCACCGTGATGATATTCTTGTCGGGCGAATTCACCCGCTGCAGGCCCGCATATAGCGTCGTGGACTTGCCCGACCCCGTGGGCCCCGTGACCAGCATAATGCCATGCGAGCTGAGAAGGAGCCGGTCCACAAGTTCGTAATCCTTGCGGGCCATGCCGAGTTCCTCAAGGCCAAACAGAAACGTGCCCTTTTCCAGAATACGCATCACCACCCGTTCGCCGTACGCGATGGGGATGATGGACACGCGGATGTCGATTTCCTTGCCGCTCAGGCGAATCTTGATGCGGCCGTCCTGCGGCAGGCGGTGTTCGGCGATGTTGAGGTTCGCCATGATCTTGATGCGGGAGACCACGGCCGCCTGCTGACTGCGCGGGACACTGAACTTTTCGTAGAGCACCCCGTCAATACGGTACCGGACACGGACGTCCTTCTCGAACGGTTCGACATGGATGTCCGAGGCCCGCTCCTTGACCGCGCCGGAGATCAGCAGGTTGATGAGCTTGATGATTGGGGCCTCGTTGGCCAAATCCAGCAGGTCGCGTTCGGATTCCACGCGGTCGAGGTCGTGAATCGCGTCTTCGTCGCTGCTCAAGGCGATATTGTCGATCATCTCGGCGGCGTTTTCGCCTTGCTGATCAAAGTAACTATCGATGACCGCCTGGATGTCGCTCTTCCGGCAAATGACGGGGATCACTTTACCGCCCAGCAGCAACCGGAGGTCGTCAAGCGGCAACAGGTTGACGGGATCGTTTACGGCCACATAGTACGCCGCCCCATTCTGGCGGAACGGCACCATGTGATATTCGCGAATGAAGCTGATCGGCACCTGGGTGATCAGCGACGAGTCCATTTGCTCGTTGACGCCGCGGTCGAAGGCGATGCCCGTCTGCTCGCTCAACGCTTCAAGGATGTGGTCCTCTTCATTGTACCCCAGCTCCATGAGGATCTCGCCCAGCCGTTTGGGACGGACCCGCTGGAGTTCCAGGGCCTCGTCAATATGCTCCTGGTGCGCATATTCCAGATTGATGAGGATCTCGCCGATCAGTGTCGCCTGTTGAGCACTCACTATCGCTCTACCTCTCCATGTCGCCCCGGCGGAACTGCTCGCCGCGCATAAGCCGTTCGGACATATCCTCGCTGGGCCGGTAATGCGTGCGCATCTCGTGGCGGCCCTGGAGCTTCCTTATGAAACCGCGCTCGAACAGCACGTCCACGTTGCGCCGGTGGAATTCACCTAGCTTCGCTTGGGTCAAGCGGTCGGCGTCGCGATCGTCATGCACGATGTGCGGCGTGACAAGCACCACCAGATTCCGCTTCTGCCGGGCCGTGGACCGTTGCCCGAACAGCCAGCCCAAGAACGGCAAATCGCCAAGTATGGGCGTCTGGCGCGTGGCCTTGTCGGTGTCCTCGCTGATAAGACCGCCGATGATGGCCACTGACCCGTCCTTCACCACGACCCGGTTGGTGACTTGACTCTTGGACAGCGTCGGCCCCACGACGTTGGGATCCGCTCCGACAGGGCTTTCCACCGTCTGGGAAACCTCGACATCCAGTTGAAGGCTTACGTAATCCCCCTCGCTTATCCGGGGGGTCACCTCAAGCATGATGCCCACGTCTTCGCGGTTAACCCGGGTCAGCGCGCCTGTCCGAAAGTCGGCGTCGTCCAGCGCCGGCCTTGTGCCCGAAATGAAGGGCACCTCTTGCCCCACCAAAATGCGCGACTCTTCGTTGTCCACGGCAAACAGGCTGGGCTGGGACAGCACCTCCAGCTCCGTCATGGACTCCAAGGCCGTCATAAGCAATGGGATGTTGGGAATCTGCTGGGTTATCGCCCCGCCCTGCCCGTCGGGCATCGTAATCTCGGTGGTGCCGTCTATCCAGCCGCCGGTGAAGCCCGTGCCCGTCATCGCAAGGGGGCCCCGGCTCATCACGTTGGCGAGATCCACCACGTTGCTCAACGCGAAGAAATCGCTCTCGTCCAGCGCGGCCGACTCCACGGACAGCTCGAAATTGTCGTTGATCACCACCTCCATGATGATAACCTCGACGTAGACCTGCCGCTTCGGCGTGTCCAACTGCGAGATCAAGTGTTCGATCAGCTTATAGTCTTGCGGAGAGGCCGTAATGAGCAGCGCATTCGTCTGCTCATAGGTGGCGATGCCCACTTGGCGCTCAAACGCCCGCACGCGCCCGCCAGGTCCCGCCTCGGCATCCTCCTCCCCGGCGGCCACGTTGCCGATCATGTTGTTGAGCGCCTCGGAGACCGCCTCGGCATCCGCATTCATCAACTCGTATACGTGCAGGTTATTGGCCTCGTACGGGGTAGGTGCGTCCAAACGGTCAACGAGGTCACGCACCTGTTCCATGATGCCCTCGGTGGCCACTACAATAAGGGCGTTTTGCCGCTCGTCGGGGACAATGCGCAACGTCTGTTGCCGCGTTCCGACCACCAGGGCTTCGTCATCGCCCGGGATCATCGCCCGCCGGCGCGCCGCGGCCTGTTGCGCCGCCGTGGGTCTATCCGGGACGCCCTCCGCTTGAGCGGCGGGCTGCCCGCCTTCCGGGCCGATCAACACCTCTTGCACCTGCTGGGCAACCCGCTCGGCGCGGGTGTATTCCAACACAAACATCTCGGTCTGGGTCTCATAGCCCGGCTGATCCACTTGGTCCAGGAAATCAAGCATGTTCCGCACGCCGTTCGCCACGTCGGTTATGATAAGCGTGTTCGTCGGCGCGTACACATCCACGCGGGCGTTGTTCGACCCCAGATTCGTCAGCAGCTGCATGATTTCCTCGGCGTTCGCGTACCGGACCGGCACAATGTGCGTGGAAAACCGGTCGAACCCATCGGGTTCTACTTCTCTCCCGTAATAATAGGGATAGGCCTCCGTCAAGTCCCCCGTAGGCACCACCTTAATGAGGTGGCCATCCACGGCGGGCACCATGGAGAACCCCCGGGTTTGCAGCACGGATTCCAGTACCTCGTATACTTTTTCCGCCGGAATAGGAGAATGACTAATAATAGTCACAGGGGTCTGGATATTCTCGTCAATATCAAAATTCAACCCGGTCATCGCGCCCACGGATCGTATGACCTGGTTCAACGGCACGTTTTCAAAATCGAATTCCACGGGCTCGTCTATGTCGAAGCCCAGCGCAAGGTTGGGCCGGCTCCGCACATCCCGGCCGGGCGTTCGAAGCCCCTCCCGGAAAGGCTCCATCGGACTTGGGCCGGTCATCACGCCATCAACCATGTCCGGCTGGACCATGGGCTCATCCGGCACATCCGGTTCAGGCGCATCGGGCGCTTCAGGCTCAAGCACTTCCACATCGTCCGGGGCCGCGGCAGGCTGCTCTTGAACAGGCGCCTCGGCGGGCTGCTCGTCTTGAGCCCAAACCGGCCCACTCCACACCACGCTAAGCGCTATTGCACCAGCCGCCAGGATTCCCCGTAGACACACACTCCCCCTCATCGCTTCTCGGTGTTCCATGTTCGCCAGCTCACTCCAAACGGTAGGTAATCATCTGTGGTTCGCCGTCCCGGAGGATCCCAACCCGAAACGTGTCCAGATCTCCGAACCGGTTCAAGATTTCCATGATGCGTTCCTCGCTGTCAATGTCGATGCCATTCACAGTTTGGATCACATCGCCATCGCGCAAATTGAGTTCGTCAGCCAGGGGCAACTGACTGATGTTTGCCGCGGTGAGTCCCGCCACCTCTCCGGAATCGTCCCGGTGAAGTTGCGGTTGCGCCTGATTGATTATCTCAGCGTAATTCTCCGTCAGCTCCCTGCTAACCTGCTCGCGGGTAAGCCTTACTTCATTGCCGGAACCGGACGAGCGGGGGCTCTCCCGGCGCGGGGGCGGCTCGGGACGGCGGCTTGCTTGCTGGATGGGCGCCGGTTCCTCGTCATCGTCGTCATCCATCCGCAATATCAGCCGCTCATTCGTGGAGTGATTAAAGAGCACGGCCCGCCGTCTGCCGACTTCCTCAAGCACGATCTGGTCCAAGACGACATCGTCAACGGAATACACCTCGAGATTGCGCTGGGCCGCGTTTTCGATAAGCGCCCTTGAATAGGGGCTGCTTTCCGAAGCGCGTGCGGTACCGCGCAGCGTCAACGGGAGGCCATGATCCACCACTTCTTCCACCGGCGCGGGTTCGGGCTCTTCGGGTTCCTCATCCCGCTGAGACCGGGCAGCGTCTCCAAACAGGCCGCTTTCCATGATCTGCTCGTAATGGCTCCGCGACTCTACTCCGGCGAACTGCAACTCGTCGAGCCGGTTCACCGCGGTCTGGTCTCCCGCGCTCACGCCGCCGGGGTCCTCGTAGTACTTGGAAACCACAAGGAACGCGACGCCCGCAACAAGTAACGCGAGCACGAAGTCTAGCGCCAAAAAACTTTGTCGAATCAGAAGGGCTTTCAGCATATCAATCCTGCTATCCCGCTACTTGCCGATATTCCCGGCATTCGTTCAAGTGCTTCTTCCAAGATTAGGGTGAACTTCCCACAACACGGCAGCGGCGCGGCGCCTGCTTTCTTAGCCACTAAACATGATCTCCCGCTGCCCCTCGTGATGTCCTTTTGCACCCGCCCTCCCGGCTACGTTGGGTAACGCCCCCTTGCCAAAAGGGGTTGACAGTACCAAAAGGGGTTGACAGTAAGCCCGGTCAGCTTTACACATCCCTGCTACCCTGGCTCTTCGGCACACTACGATGACACGTCATTGGCAGGGTTCCGGCATGGCAAGCCCTAGCTCACTTTCGCCGGCCGGCTGCCCGGACTCATATCTATTATCGTCTAGCCGCTTCTACTGTATCAAACACTAACACAACGACTCCGGTTCCCTGTCTTGCCCGCCCGCGCCAACTGACCGCGCAGGCAGGACGCAAAACGGGCTCCGACATCCCTGGAAATCGGAGCCCGCCGCCAAAAGACGCGCAAAACACTGAAGGTTATCGGTTGTTCTTTCGTTCATCCACCAAGGCATGAAGATAATCCAGGGCCTCATCCAGCTTCAACTGGCTGGCGGCGCGCCGTTCACCCTCGCTCTCCTTGGTTTCGCTTAGGGTCCTTGCCAAGTCCCTGAGGATGTGTCCGCCCCGGAGGGTCTTCTCCCCGGTTTCTTCATCTTCGACAATCTGGCCCTTGCCGTCTTTTCCCGCGACCACCACGTGGCCATTGCCCCTTGTGCTGTTCTGCAGGAAGAGGAGGACCTCCTCGCCGGGCTCAAAGGTTGGCATATGCGTAACGTGGGCGGCGATTGAACCGACCTGTCCACCCATCATGGTGAAGTGGGTGTAGGACTCGCTATTCTTGCGGCCCTTAATCGTTTCGTCGACTTCCACGGTGACATCGGTCACGATTTGCTGCTGTTCGTTCCAGTAACTCTCCACGGCGACTACCGTGCCCGTGATGATATCGTCAGACCTATCCACGGCTTGGGAAAGATTCAGCTGGAATTGATGACCAAAAGCCGGCTGCGCGGCGAACCCCAGGGCCACGGTCAATAGAACAACCGCGGCGGCTCCATACGCAACGCGGCGCCGCGCGCCCTTTACCATGAACAGTCCTCCAGCAGTGAGCGCCGCGATCGCCAGCGCAAGGAAAGCCTTGGGATAGACGAATGCCGGCGTCACGGCCGCGCCCATGCCGCGTGCGGCGGTCAGCGCGGCTTGGTGATTGAGCAAGAAATCCGAAACCGCCGGTCCAGCGTGGTAATACAAGTCCGCCAAGGCCACTCCGGCAGCCGACCGCATAAGGTAGCCGTCCCGGAAGTTCCGCAACGAGCCAACCACCAAGGCATCGTCGTCGTCATCATCTTCGTCGTCATCGTCAATATCAATGTCGTCAAAGATAAGAAGCGACGGACACGTATCCGACGGATCGCCAAACATCGGCTTATCCATCGGCAACATGCTCTCCAAGCTCTTCTCGGTGCTAGCGCTCACGACTTTGTTGCGTTCGCGGTTGAAATACAAAGGCGTGCCGCGGTTAACTTCGTCAATCCCGAAAAGATTGTCGCCATCCCGGAAGATTTCCGACTGGAACAACGTATCGTAGTCATAGTCCCAGTCCAAGGGTTCGCCGCCCAGCCCGAAATCAAAGCTACGCAAGGAATCAAAGGCTTCCGGCGGATCTCCATGAGGCGTCGTAAACTCGTTCAAAGCCTGCATCGATACCGTATAGGTCGGTGTGAAGGCTTGTCCGTCCTCCGTGTAAAGCTCCTTCGCCAACCCCTGCAAACGGAAAGCGCCCCTCATATGGTTTTGATACTGGTAGAGGCCGGTAAGCGTGCTCGTGAATGGTATGCGGTCCGTGGAGGGATCGTTGTCGTGGTCCACCCACGCAATCACATGACCACCCTGTATCGGCCGCGTGGGCACTCCCCGCGCGCCGAGCGTTCGCGCTTCATGGCGAATCGTGAAGAACGTATCGTCAATCTGCTGACTGTCCCTGGGGTACATGAACGAGATCGCGGCCGCATCGCTGGGCGCCAGCCGGCGGCCCCCGCCCACGATGTCCCCGTCCTCGTCCTCGACCCGGAACACATACGGGTACATGATCGGCGTTACCTGGGTGGGCACCAGCTCGCCCGTGGCCGGATCCGGCCAGATAAGCTCGGGTTCCTCCACGCCGAACAACGCTACCAGCCCCTCTTCCTCGTCCACCACGGTCTCAATATCATAGGAGAAATGAGACATCGGCGAGTGGCCCAGACCAAGTAAGTGGCCGATTTCGTGCGCAACCGTGCTCTTGAGATCCCCGATGGGGTCCTCACCCCGATGCGTGGGGCCTTCAATGATCATATCGCATTGAAAAATCTCGCCCCCGGAAACGGGAAACCCTATTCCATCGGGCTGCAACTCCAGATACGTGTCCTCCAGGGCCACATAAAGGATGGCGACTCCAGCTATGCCCCCGGGGATCTCAATGCCGCCAACCTGAGGGTCGTCCGGGGTCTGCACGAAAAGGACATTGCGGCCGTCCAGCACTCCGGGAGCCATGGGATCGGGCAGATTCTGCCTGAACCGGAACTGGACAAACGATGTGGGAACGTTCTCCCAAAGGGCGAACGCCTCGCGCAACGTATCCCTTTCCTCCGGCGTCCATCCCCAGTCGCCCGTCTCGAAATGGATGGGTATGCCGCCTTCACCCAACACGACCCTATTGGGCCACTTCGCGAGCACCTTCCTGCCATCCGGCGTAAACCCGCCAAAAGGGTAGACGGCCGCTGCCTGTTGCGCGCCAAAACACGCCAGCAGGATGATCGCTCCTGCCAGGACACTCATGCGTCTAAGCGGTAAACTCACCGTACATGCTCCTTATTCTTGAGACCACCCTTGGTTCTCCGCGTCCAATGGCGCCGGACGGCGCCATTGGACGGCCCTCCCCCCGGGGACGGTTATTATCGCACGCCTTCCCATAGGCTTTTCGGCTCACGCCGTTTCCAGAAGATACAGGCGCCAGCCACCGCCAGGATTACCCCTAGCAACAGCAGACTCATTCCGGGGTAGGTCAATACCCACGCCAGCGGAGTAAGCACGGCCCGCGCCACGGCCGCGGCCACGGGTTGCCCGGCGACGAATTCGGCCACGGGAGGACTCATGCTGTAGTAGGCTTCCACCAGCGCCGTGCCCGCCGCGGACTTCAGCAACACGCCGTCGCGGAAGGCCCGGAAGCTGTCCAGGCGTTCCTCGAGCGGGGAGCCATATGCGGCCGTCGCCACGAAGCACGCGCGCCACGCCACGTCCGCCTCGCTCAGGAACTCGAACGCTTGACCCGCCGTGACGTGTTCTCCAGTGGGCTGATTAACCACCCGCATGTCCAGCCAGCCCGTCCGCGGAAGCCCGCCCACGGGCATGTCCACGTCTATGCGGGTTTCCGTGGAGTCGGTGACCCGCAGCCTGGTCGAAACCGGCGTGGCGCCCTCCCCGGTCTCCAAGAAGACCAGCGGATCATCGAAGTTCTCGCCGAACACGGTGATGGGAAAGTCGCCTCTACCGCCACGATCCGGCGAAACGTTGGTAATCTTTGGCTTTGACGCGTCGGGATCATCGGGATCCACGGCAACGAGCGTGAAGAGATCGTCCCGCGAGTGTTGACTGCGCGTGTCGGGGTTGCGCACGGTTAGGACGATCGGTTCGCTGTCGAACTCCGTCCCACCGGGGATGCGCGCCGTGATCTCTTCATCGTCCGCGGTGCGAATGCTCAGGTCGAGCCCATCCAAGGTCACTTCGGGCGATTCTCCAAAGCCGGAGCCAAAGATGCTGAGATCTTGCCCTTCATCGGGGATGATTTCCCGCAATCGTGTTGGGGAGACCGCATCAATGAAGACTTCTCCCAGTTCGTCCGGATCGGGAGCCTCAACCCCCTGAAGCACACCCGTCTGCTGCTGATGATAGGGGTGCGTGCGGATCCAGTTAAATCCGCTGCGATCCGGCGGCTCCTGGAACATGGTAACGAAGCCCAGCGCCCGGGAACCCCACGGGAATTCGCGGAACTTGTTCCGCTCGTCCACGGGTCCTCTAGGAGGCGGCGGGAAGATGTGGGAATCCGGTTCGGTCGGCGTCGCTTGCCCCCACGACACAATGCCGCCGGAGAATTGGACGTTCTCGTCCATCTCCTCGGAGGTGCGAATCACCACGAA
>PUOI01000605.1 GCA_003552765.1 Candidatus Hydrogenedentota bacterium
CCGACGTGCTGCTCATGGACGAACCGGCCTCGGCGCTTGACCCCAAGTCCACCGCGCACATAGAGGATCTCATCTCGCAGTTGCGAAACGAATACACGATTGTTATTGTAACCCATAACATGCAACAGGCCGCCCGCGTCTCCGACTTCACCGGATTCTTTTATGAAGGACGGCTGGTCGAGTTCGGTTCCACGGCCCACATATTCACGAATCCATCGAAACAACAGACCGAGGACTATATCACTGGCCGTTTTGGCTAAGGCCTGCACACGGCGGCGCGAAAGGCGTTGGCTACACATGACGGGAAAGTGGAAGATCGCATGACTATTCACCTGCGCAACGCGCTTGAACAACTTAAGAAGAAGCTCCTAACGCTGAGCGCCATGGTGGAGGAGAGCGTTCAGAAGGCCGTCCGGGCCATGCGTGACAGAAATTCGGAATTGGCTCAGCAGGTCATAGACGGGGACATAGAGATCGACCAAATGGAGGTCGATGTCGAAGAAGAATGCCAAAAGATTCTGGCGCTTCATCAGCCCGTGGCTCATGACTTGCGTCTCATCATCGCGGTGCTCAAGATCAACAATGACTTGGAGCGCATCGGAGACTTGGCCGTCAATATCGCGGAACGCACCATCTTTCTCGTCCAGCACGGACGGACGGAGGCAACCCTTGATTTTCCCGGCATGTCCACCAAGGTGCAGGAAATGCTGCGCAAGAGCCTTGACGCGCTGGTGAGACAGGACGGGCGCCTGGCCTACCAAGTATGCACCATGGATGACGAGGTGGACGCCATGAATGCGGAGATGTATCACCAGGTGCAACAGGGCATCCGGGAACATCCGGACCAGATGGAAGCGCTAATCCATTTGCTCAGCGTCTCCCGTCACCTGGAGCGGATGGGCGATTTGACCACCAATATCGCCGAGGACGTCATCTACATGACCCGCGGCGAAATCGTCCGCCACCGGACCGAGCATTACGAACCCACCGAAGAAAACTCTGTTTAATTAGTGTTTCTCAAGCGTCGCGCGCTAAGCGCATCAAGCCTGGGCCACTAGTTATGACGCCGCTGGCGTCGTTTGGACATAGTCGCGCAGGGGACATCCCTTCTGTCCACTTCGCCGCATTCTCGTGTGCGCTATAGATAATCCTCGAGCCGTTCGTAATTCTTCCGCGCGAGGCCGTTTTCGTTATACGGCGCGCCGCCGCCAGTGCGATCGAGGATGTCCTGGTCGATGTAGATCTCGTTGTGGGGCTTGAAACCGGGAATCGTCAGCACGTTGACGAACACGTCCAGCCCCCGGTGCCCCACGCCTGGCGGGATGTAGACAAGATCGCCCCGCTTCAATGCGTGCCGCTCGTATTGCCGCAGGTCGCGGAGATCGGGAAAGAGCAGGATCTCGGGGTCGCGGTCTTTGTTGACGATGCCGTAATCCTGGGGATCCAGCACCAGGTACATCTCCGTCTGCGGAAGGCCTCCGTTGAGCGGACGCACCGGATGGAAATGGGTGGAGGACAACTCTTCCGGGATGTTCACGACGTGGGCGTTCACGAAATTGACCCCGTCGCCTTTCTGGCCGGGATAGTCCACGTACCACGTAAGCGGTAACCGCCGGACCGGTTCGAAATCGAAGCTGCAGCCGCCCGCCGTGTCCTTCAAGAAACGCAGCCGTCGCGCGGTCGAAATGTGGCTCTCCGAGCGATCCGTCTTCTCAATGCTCATGCACGCGAAGCGGCCGCGCACCGGGATTTGCTCATCGCCGCACGCAACGATTTGATCGCCGGGCATCACGCGTTCGTAGGAACTCGTCTGTTTCACCGAATACCCTTGCTCGCGGTAGACGCCGAAGAGCGCTTCCAGCGTCTCCTCGACCTGCCGCTCCTCCGACCAGGGGCGGGGGAGCTGGTCCAGCGTCCAGAGATGCGCGGCGATATCGCCCAAGAATGTCCCGTTCTGGCGCCGGTCCAGTATGAGACGCGCCTGGACCGCCGCGTCCGCGGTCAGCGCCTCAACCCCTTCATCGAGCACACGCAACATTTCGGCGAACGCGGGGTCGATCGGTTCGGGCTTGTAATCCCCCGGAAGCGAGTGTCCGTCCCCTTCTTGCGTGCGATAGCCCTCCGGCAGGTAGACTTCTCCTTCGCCCCGGAATATCCAGAAGACGCGCATCCCGCCGTGTTCGGAATGCAACACGTCTTCCCCGTCGATCTCGGTGAACGACAATGCGAGCGCGGGGTACGCTGTCTCCAGTTGTTTCTTGATGGCGGCAAAGCCCTCGTTCTGGCCTACTTGTACTGGGCTCAAGCCCGTTTCTGTAACCATGGCTACCTCTCTTCTGAATAACCACGCGGAATGCGCCCGTATTAGCAGCGCATCTCCCCAAGTTTTGGGCAGGGTGTTCGAGTTCTTGCAGTTCTTCTGGTGATAACACCGGCATCCTCTACTATCGGCTCCAGGAGGGGTCGATGTCAACTGCTTCCCGCCAGCCAATCGCATTGGGTGAGTCCAGCTCACCCTCTTTAGGCGCTCTAGATGAAGAAATCCCCCTGGAGCGGGTGTTGTTCCCTGTAAAAGCGCCGCTGGCCGGCCATTGGGGAGAGTTGGCTTGATTCCGGGCCGGGCTGCTATAATGAAGACATATGGATATGCCAACTTGCTCAGAAAAACAAGCTTCCGACGGCATGAACGTCAAAAAGAGCCCAGACCAGCGGGTGCGCATTGACCAGGTCGGTGGTCCGCGCAGCACATGGCTGGAGTTGAAGGGGACCGTGCTCGTCTATCACGCTCGCACGTGGGCGGCGAGTTTCTCGGCCTATATCCCCGTGGAGTGGATTACCGTCTCCCGCCGGCGCCGGCGCCACAGCTTGGGGCTTCTGCGCAACCTGAGCCTCTTGGTGGCGGCCTTGGCCGCGGGGGGCGTGCTAGCGCTCATTACCCTGCAACCCATGGAAGAGAGCATCCGGCCAGTCTTGACCAATCCCTTCGTTCAGGCGGTGGCCATCGCCGCGGCAGTGTTCGCGCTGGGGGCCGCGGTGTGGTTCGGCATGAACGCCTGGTCGGCGGCCTACGAGCGCCCCCCCACCACGTTGCTGCGTGTCGAAGAATCGGATATGGCCATCGAGTTCTGGCACCGCAAGGGGCCCGACCAGCACCTGGACCTTTTTCTGGAACGGCTCAACGCCAGTCAGGAAAAGGCGGAGAACGCCTCCTCCTATCCGACCAAGATGGGCCATGCCCGCCGCCATATACGGCCATGGCGGGCGGTCGCCCTGAAGGCGCTGGTGGTTACGAGCTTGCTGTACATCCCGTGCAACCTGACGGCGGCTTACATGGGCCGGCCTGAGCTGATGCTGTTCCTCGTGTTGCCGCCCATCGTGTATTTCGGCAAACAGGGGCTGGATTGGCTGGGCACGCGTTTCGAGCCAAAGGCCCTTCAACATGGGCTGCGCCATTTTCACAAAGGCGAATTCGAGGAGGCCGAGCGCCATCTCGGCGCGCTGCTGCGCGAAGCCCCGAATCATCAGCACGGGCTCATGCTCCACACCCAAACCCTCATCATGCTGGAACGTTTCGAGGAGGCCTTCCGGAACTGCCAACGCATCGAACACGAGAATCCGGAGATGGCGGAGATGCTGCGGGAGGATCTTTGGGCATTGAAGCGCATGCACGAGCGGATGGAGACAGACGCTGGCGGCGCATAAGATAGATGGGCGCCGTCCTCCAGCGCACGGCGCCGCGCAGGGATTCGAGAAGCGATTGTTCAGTGAGCAGGCCTGTAAGCCGAATTCTGTCATAGGGACCGCGGACTTGCCGCGTCCCAGAGACGGCCATTCATCTCGGGCATCCGTTACCGGATGCCTCTAGCATCCTACCCGGGAGCGGAGCGGGCCACTCCATTGCTCCCCTATTTGGACTTGCTCCGGGTGGGGTTTGGCCAGCCGGCCTGTCGCCAGACCGCTGGTGCGCTCTTACCGCACCTTTTCACCATTGCCGGTCCCCGGCGCAACGCCAGAGACGTAGGCTGTATCGTTTCTGCGCCCCTTTCCGTCGGGTTACCCCGCCTTCCCGTTAGGA
>PUOI01000116.1 GCA_003552765.1 Candidatus Hydrogenedentota bacterium
GTTGCCCATCTCCACGTGGCGTTACAACACCCAGGCCGAAGACCAGCGGCACATGGGCCCCATGGCCCAGGATTTCCACGAGCTGTTCGGTCTGGGCAATGACGACACGAGCATCTCGACGGTGGACACCGCCGGCGTCTCGCTGGCGGCCATCCAGGGCCTGCACGACGTGGTCGAGGAGCAGGAGAAGACCATCTCTGCGCAGGAGGAGCAAATAGACGCGCTCGAAGCGCGGCTGGACAAGCTTGAGCAGCGGCAAACGGGTGGCTTCGGCTTTGCCGGAATCACGGGCGGCGCCCTGGTGGGGGCGCTGGCTATTGGCGCCGGTTACAGCCGGCAAAGGAGGCTGTCATGAGATGGACTGTGTGTGGCGCATTGCTGCTCATGCTGGCCTTGAGCCTGCCCAGCGATACCGCGTCGGCCCAGGAGGAATACAACCTGGACTGGCATTCCATTGCAGGCGGCGGCGAGACGCGCAGCGTGGGCGGCGACTATGAACTGGCGGGAACCATCGGCCAATCCACGGCCGGTTCGTCTTCGGGCGAGGATTTCCAGGTCGATGGCGGATTCATGACCGCATTCGACGCCGTGGCCGCACCGCCGGATGATGACTACCATCCCGCCGATGTGAACCGGGATGGCGAGGTGGACGCGCAGGACATTCAGATCGTGATTAACGCGGTCCTGGGACTTCCCATACCCGACGGCGCCGAGCCTGACGTAACTGGAAACAACCGCGTGGAGGCGGCCGACATCCAGTTTGTCATCAACGTTGTGCTCGGTCTCCAGGAGTGAGGCGCCTCCCTTGGCTGAGTTGCCACACATATTCCAAAGCGCGGAGCCGTTGCCGCCGCACGGACACGGCGGATCAAGAAGGCCGCGGGGAAGGCCCCCTTATGGGCCTCGGTTGTTGACTAATTGGCGATGTTGGGGTATTGTGATTGCGCGCTCACGCCGCTGGCGAAAAGATTCGCGTTTGTTAGAAAAAACCACGGCGCTATTCGAAAAGCCAACGCGGCCGTGAGCCCCCCGTAGCCGTATTGGTGAATTCACTTCAGCCTCTGGGAGGTAATCATGGAAAAACCACACGAACAATCGAAACAAGGAATGACCCGGCGCGATCTGCTGGGCGGCGCGGCGGGATTGGCGGCGGCCAGCGTGGGCGGTTTTGCGCTGGGGACCGCGGCCAACCGGGGCCCACGCGAGGCGGCCGCTGCGGAACTCGAGCTTAAGGGCAATATCCGCCATTGCATCCCTCATTGGTGCTTCAGCATGTTTGGCGAACAGTGGGACCTCGACGAGACCTGTGAAGTGGCGAAGGAGTTGGGCTGCGAGGCTGTCGAGCTGATTGGCGCCGACGACTTGCCTACCGTGGTGGAACACGGTTTGACCTGCGCCATGGTGCAGCTCCCGATGGATCCCCCGTTCGTGCGGGGATTCAATAACCGGGACAACCACGAGTGGCTCATCGAGATGACCCAGGAAACGATCGACGCCGCCGCTGAATATGATCAACCCAATGTGATCTGTTTCACGGGGTATCAATACCGCGACCCCGAAGATCCTGACAAGGGCCTTATCTCGCGTGAGGAGGGGTTCGCGAATTGTGTCGAGGGCCTGAAGCAGGTCATCGGGTATGCCGAAGAGAATAACGTTAACCTGTGCATCGAAAATCTCAATAGCCGCGACGGCTCTTACATAGAACTCGCTGATGGCGGGGAGGCCCAGATGCAGGGGCATCCCGGTTATCAAGGGGACGAGGCCGACTACTGCATGGCGATCGTACGGGCTGTGGGCTCGCCGAACATGAAGATCTTGTATGACCTCTATCACAGCCAGATCATGGAAGGCGATATCATCCGGCGGATTCGTGAGTACGGCGAGCACATCGGCCAGATTCACACCGCCGGCGTTCCGGGTCGCCATGAGCTGGATGGCGAACAGGAAATGAATTACCCGCCCATCATGCAGGCGCTCGTGGATATCGGCTACGACGGATATGTCGGCCACGAGTTCATTCCCACCCGCGATCCGCGCGATGGACTGCGCGCCGCCATCCAGCTTTGCGACGTGTAGAAACAAATGCATGCACACCCCTCGCCATGGGACAGCTCCCATGGCGAGGGGCGGTAAGACCATCCCCCTTAGCCCCCAATCGCCGGATACCGCAGTGTGCGGGACGTTTACATCCCCCGGCCCTACGGGCCACCCCCTTCAAAGGGGGAATTGGTTCGCTCACCTGGGGGTGAACCGCGGCCCATTCGGTGTGACGGCTTTGGATTGGGAAATTCCCCCTTTGAAGGGGGATCAAGGGGGATGTTGTTCCCTGGAGCAGCCACTTACCCGGCGATTGAGACCGGAAGCGTTATTTGGCCGGTTCCTCAGCTGAGGCGGCTTCCGCAACATGTTCGCCAAATGATGGTCCGGCCCGAAAGCAAGTCTTGATTACCCGGATGAACCCCATTCATGCCGTTCTTCTCCATAGGAATCCAAGATAGGCCCTCGCCGGAGCGCGAACCGGGGACGCCATCCAACCTTTCTGAAACGTCTGGCGGCGAGGACGCCTGATCCGTGCGCCGCCCCCTCAAGCAACTCGCCTCGGACACCGCCGTATACGGCTTCAGCTCGATCGTGGCGCGGTTCTTCAATTACTTGCTGGCGCCGTTCTACACGCACGTGTTCACACCCGGCGAGTATGGCGCCGTCGCGAAGGCGTACGCCGCCTTCGTGTTCCTCAACGTCATCTACACCTACGGGATGGAGTCCGCCTACCTCAAACACGCGGCGGGCAAGGAGCGCGCCCGGCTTCAAACCGTGTTTAGCACGGCGCTGTGGACCCTAATCGGCACGTCACTTGTATTCTCGCTCTTGGCCCTGCAATGGATGCAGCCCGCGGCGGAACTCATGGGGCTGGAGGAACACGCGCATCTCCTGTATTACATGGCGGGCATCCTGGTCTGCGACGCCCTCCTCGCCGTGCCGATGGCTCAGTTGAGGCTGCAACGCAAAAGCTGGACCTTCGCGGGCATCCGCCTGACGGGGGTGGCGCTCAACCTGGGCTTGAATCTTTGGCTGATCCTCGGTCTGGGCTGGGGCGTGGAGGCGGTTCTGCTCGGCAATCTCGCCGGAAGTGCTGGGTCGCTTGTCCTGGCTTGGTTGTCCGTGGCGGGCCTGTTCCGCGTTACGTACGACCCCGCGCAAGTGCGGTCCATGCTTGCCTTCGGCCTGCCTTACGTGCCCACCGGCGTGGGCTACGCCATAACCCAAGCCATCGACCGCTTCTTCCTGGACCGCATGGATCCCGCCGCAACCGAGGCGCTCTATGGCGCAGGCGCCGAACCCGGCGACGTGGTGGGCATTTACAACGCCTGCTTCAAACTCGGCGTGTTCATGCTCCTGTACGTGCAGATGTTCCGGTTCGCATGGCAGCCGTTCTTCCTCAACCTGCAGGAGAACCCCGAGGCGCCCGGCATTTTCTCCAGGGCTTTTACGCTATTCACGGCGATTGGAGCCCTCGTCTTTCTGGCCGTCGCTTTTTTCGCGCGCGCCATCGTGGCCATTCCCGTGCCCGTTGGCGGCGAGATGCGCACCCTCATCGAGCCCTCGTACTGGGATGGGCTCTTCATTGTTCCCCTTGTGCTTCTCGCCTACTTGGCGCAGGGGTGGTACACCCACTTCACCGCCGGGATCTTCATCAAGAGCCGCACCATCCACCTGCCGTGGATCACGCTGGCCGGGGCCGCGGTCACCCTGTCCATCAACGGTTTTCTCACGCCCCGCTACGGCATGGCGGCCTCCGCGACCGCCACCTTCCTCAGCCATCTCGCCATGGCCATCCTAGTAGGGGCCGTAGCCTACTACCATTTCCCCATTCCCTACCAATGGAAACGGCTGACGATGATAGCGATCGTGACCGGTGCGGGCTTTGCCGTCCATGCCGTACTGCCCGAAACCGCGATGGGATATGCCGGCCGCGCAGCCGTATTGATTGCAGTTAGCCTGGTCTTTGTGGCGCGCGGAGCCATTCCCCTCCCCAGCCGCTTACGAAACACGCCCCAAGAATCCGA
>PUOI01000287.1 GCA_003552765.1 Candidatus Hydrogenedentota bacterium
CCTGCGGGATCAAGGTCGGGTTGGGCGATGTATGCGCCGTCGAGGTCGAGTTCCATGGCGGGAAATCCCGCTTGGTGCAGCGCCTCGACCACGCCGCCAAATCCGGGATGACCGGGCCGGACAATGACCGTCGCCTCGGCCTCGTGTTTGCCCAGGGTCTGAACAAGTTTCGCCAGGGCGTTCAGCGAACCGTAGCGGCCCTCGGTCAAGCGATCGAGAACCGTTTTCACTTCGGCGTCCTCGGACGGCAGACTCACGCGCAGGCCGAGGGGGTGCCCCTTTAAGGCGTCCGGTAACCCCTCCACGCGAAGGTCCCGCAACACGACGGATACGGTCAGCGTCTTTCCGCCCAAACGCGCGAGGTGAGATGCGCTGACGCAACACTCCGCCAGCAACGCGGGCTGACGCACGGCAGCCGGTTCGATAAACTCCAGATGCAATGCGGATTGCGCCGCGGAACGGCTTAGCAATAGCTCCACGGCCCGTTGCGCTTGGACGCTGGCCGAAGGCGCCACGGGTTCCGCGACGGAGGCCTTGTTTGAGCGGAGCCAACCGCGCCATCCCGCTTTGCCCGGCGCGGACGCGCTTCGGGCCGCGCCATCTCCGCCCGTCTCGCCAGGCGCAGGCAACTCGACGGTGAGCCGTTTCAGGCCGCGCTCGACCTCGAATTCCTTCTGGAGTTGCTCTTTCGACGGCGCGGGCAAGATGGCCTTGGTGGCGCGCAGCCATTCCAGTTCGCCGACGACCTCGTTGAGTTCCATGGGGGGATGCGTGTCCCGCAGCAGATGATTGATGCGGTTGATGGAAGTCTCGGGATAATGCGCAAGGACATCCCACGAGATCTCGTCGCATTCAAAACAGAAACACGTCTCGGGATCAATGGCGTAGCGTTTGCCGTTGTATTCGAAGCGGTGCAGTTGTTCGCGCGCCATTAGTACGCCCCCAAGGTGCCTTTGTCGCGGCTCCAGTTTTCCATGTAGCGGAAGCAGGCGATGCCCAGGGTGGTCCACACAAGGCAACTCAGAATCAGGAAGTAGAAGGCGTAATTCTCCAGGACCGCCCAACCGGCCCCGTCAATCAGCACCTTCTTTAGGCAAATGGAGGCGTTGGTCACGGGCAGCGCATGAACAATCACGCGCAGGGAGATGGGCCAGCCTTCGAGGCTTTCTTGAGCCGGAAACGCGAGACCGATCATGGCGAGGCGGATGATCATCGCGATTTGGCCGGTCTGCTTGAAGATCAGCACTAGCCCGCCCACCATGAATCCAAACCCGATGAGGTTGAGGTAGGTCAGCGCCAGCAGCACGATCGTCGGCAGAGGCGCGAAATAAAGCGTGCCTTCGACCGACCACGCGATGAGCGCGATGATGATGCTCAGCGAGAAGATGCTGCTCACGGCCGCCACCAAACTGCGCGCCATGAAATTGGTCACCAAACCATGGGGACTCATGCAGACCTGTTCGAGTTCGCCCGTGCGGGCCATGCCCTGGAGCCCCTGGGTGAACAGGCCCACGATGCCGAAGGCGAAGATCCCGATGATGAATCCCAGGCCCCCGTCCACGGCTTGTTCAGCCATGTCCTCGATCTGGCCGCTGCCATACACCAGGGCTTGAATAAGCATGAGCAGCATGCCATAGCCAATGAAGATGCCGGTAAGCGACGCGAACCAATACCGGCGCATGATGATCAGGCCCCGGACGATTTCAGCTTTGAGTACGAGAAAGAAACCCATGATGCCGCGCTACTCCGTCGCGCCGGGGCGGGAATGCCCGTTGGTGAGTTGCAGGAAGACGCTTTCAAGGTTTTGTTGCCGTTGCTGGATGCTCCGGAGCAGGAGCTGTTGCTGCTGAAGCGTCTGCACGGTCCCGTAGATGGCTTGGCTCCGCAGTTCGGGGTCTGGATCAAGCTTCACCAGGCACGTCGGCCCATCATCCGCATCCTCCAGCTCCGTCGAAACAACGCCGGGCACCGCCTCGAGCAACCGGGTATCCGGATGGCGGTCCAGACGCAATTCGTACACTTGCTCCGAAAAGATATCGAGGAGTTTCTCGGTCGGTTCGCAGGTGATCAACTCGCCGTCCTTCACAATGCCGATCCGGTCGCAGAGTTCCTGGGCCACGTTCATGTCGTGGGTTGTAACCACGGCGCACTTGCCCTGCTCGCGGGTCATCTCCACGACCTTGTCCTTGATCGCCCGGCTGCTTTGCACATCGAGGCCGGTGGTCGGCTCGTCCAGCACGATCACCGGCGGGTCGGCGATCAGCGCGATGCAGATCGCCAGCTTCTGTTTCTGGCCTTGCGACAACTGGCGGACCTGTACGTCGCGCTTTTCCGAGAGCCCGATGAAGTCCAGCAGGTAATCCGTCCGCTGCCGCAACACCTTGCCGCGGACATCCTTCAAGTTGCCGAAATAGGCCAGGTTCTCCCGAGGCGTCAACGGCCAGATGCAGGTCCGCGTGCCTTCCAGCACCACCCCCACCCGCCGCAGGACCTGCAAGCGCTTCTTCTCGACGTGCAAGCCGTCCACATACACATGGCCGCCGCTCGGACGCACCAAGCCGCAGATCATCTTCACCGTGGTGGTCTTGCCCGCGCCGTTGGGTCCCAGCAGGCCGAAGATCTCTCCGGCCCGCACCCCGAACTCCATCTCCCGGACGGCGTGAATCGGCCGCTTCTGGTAGAAGTGCCGTTTGCCGGTCTTGGGATCCACCGAGAAAAAGTGGCGGGTGTGAAATAGTTTGTCGGCCCGGTCAAGTTGTACAAGGTCCGTGCTCATTGCTGCTCCGTGCGCTGGGGCATGTACTGTTGCTCGATGTGGCGAACGGCCTCTTCCTCGTCGCCGAGTTCATGCACCTTGATGGCGTATTCAAGATAGGCGATCTCGATATCGCGGACCGCGTGAACCACAATCACGAGAATCAAGCTCCCGGTCCAATAGAACATCCCGCCAAGCAATAGGGAAAAGACCAGAAACTCAAACGAGACCGCCGGACTGTTTTGAAAGAAGTGGCGATGCACTACCGCAAACGCCACAGCCACGAGGATGATCCCCACGGCGGGGCTTCCCGTCAACTGGATGAGCATGGGCTGCGCTCCCACGCGCCAAATGAGTTCCTCGGCCACCGCCACGGTCAAAAACCGGTATAAGACCACCGGGTTTTCGACGGTGAAGTTCCACACACCGCCCAGATCGAGGAAATGGAAGCGCGCGTCTTCCCACGAGCGGTGCGTGACCAGAAGCGACAGGACAAAGATCAAGTGACCCGCTAGCAACCCCACGCCAATGTACAGGGGATTGACCAATTGGCGGGAGAACACCCCTTCCTGAGCGCCGAAATAGCACGCGAGCAAAAAGAGCGGCGTTTGCGTGATCAGCAAGACAAACCGGCTCCGCCGAGCGGGCGTTACAGGCTCCGGCCGGCGGTTCGCAACCACCGAATGGACAAGATGAAGCGCCAAGAGCGCAAGGAACAGGCCTGCCAGAAAGCTCACGAACCGTTCTCCGCGATCTGCGCTTCCGCCTTGGCCTCCGCCTGTTCTTGAGCGTGTTTGTTGGCTTCGAGAAGCATCTCGGGAAACCGCTCCGCCACTTCCTCCCGCAGCGTGTCAAACTCGGGACGAAGCATGCCGTAGCCAAACATGTCGTGCAGCTCGCCGCCGCGGGGCACGTGCTCGCGCATGACCAGCTCCCGCACCGCGCCGGAACGTTCAACAAGCCGCCAAGACGCCGCGTTAAAGGAATACACCACCATGCTTGCGCGGTGCATGTTCAATTCGTGAAACACATATTCCAAGGCGCGATACAACGCCACAGCCGAGGCGAAGCCCGCGCGCAGCTTCTTGTTTCCGATGTACGTGTCGATGCTGCAACTGCGGTTGCGCCAGCTAATCTGCTGCACCGAGATCAGCCCAATTGGGCCGTAATCAGCACTGTCTATGATGAAATACAGCCCGCCGGGCATGGTGTTACCGCCCGTTCGTCCCAGCATTCCCACGATCTGCTCGCGAATCCGCTTGGGGCTGCGGGTGGGATCCCCGTAAAGGAAATGAAGGAA
>PUOI01000557.1 GCA_003552765.1 Candidatus Hydrogenedentota bacterium
TGGCCCGAAGTGCCCGACGTCCGCGAAACCTCCCAACAAGACGCCGAAGCCGCGCTACACGACGCCGGGTTCGAGGTGGGCGAAGTGACGCAAGAATACCACGACACCATTCCCGCGGGGACAGTGATCAGCCTGGAGCCGGAGCCGGGCGCGGCGCTTGAACCCGGCACGGAGATCAACCTCACGGTGTCCATGGGCCCCGAGCCGGATGAGCCCGTGTTTGAATTGCTCGATTTTGCCCCCAGAGTAGGCCTCACCATCGGGCATGTCCCGGTCCAGGCGTCCGTGGAAGGGTTGACGGAGCAGACTTGGCTTGAGATCGGCGGCGCCCCAGCAAGCGGCCTCGAGCGTTTGGAGGATACGCTGACCGGACGGTTGCCGCGCCTTGCGCCTGGCGAACACTCCGTGCGCATCGTGGATGACGAAACCGGCGCCACGGACACGCATCCGGAGCCGATGGTGATCACGGATGATCCCTTTGAACCCGGGGCGCTCGACGGCCTGGACGCGGTGGAGAAAGTGCGCCAGGAGCCCAGCGGGGCCACGCTCTACGCCGGGCCGTTCCCAACGGAGGATGGCGCATTGCGGGACTTGGACTACGAAACGGAGGAGGGCATCCGCATTCATGTGCCCGTTGAAGCCCTGCCGCCCGATACGCAGAACGCGTTCCTGGCCGTGCGCGCGGCGGAGAAGCTGGCCGAGGTTCACGAAACGGATCTCGGACTCCCCGAACACGCTTCGCCACGAAGCCCTGCCGCGGACATTCACGTGCTGGTGGAGACGCATGAGGGAAGCTTCGAACTCAAGGCGACGTCTGACGCCCCGGCCCGCTTGGCCTTCCCCGCGCCGGGCGAGCCGTTGAACCGGTTGTTCCTGGGCGGGTTGGACACCAACCTTGACGAACAGTTCGAGCCCATCTTGCCGGAGGACCCCGCCATGACGGACTATGAGGCCCCCTTGGCGTTCATCGACGGCGAGGAATACGTCGAGGCGGAAGTCACGTCCTTCACCACCTACGTTTTGCTCGGCAGCCGCATACCCGGCGACGTCAACAACGACGGCGTCGTCAACGCTCAAGACATCCAGATTGTCATCAACGCGGTCCTCGGCCTGCCGCTGCCGGATGGCGTCACCGAAGCCGATACGGACGTCACAGACTCAGGCGTCACCAACGCCCAAGACATCCAGTTCGTCATAAACCGGGTGCTCGGTATCGAATAATCGCGGAGTATGGAGGCTAAATGTCCCCGTCCCCGGCGGGCTTGGCGCGGCGCCGGGGACGCTGGGAAACGGCTTAGCCCAGACGCTGGATGGCCCTGGCGCTCATAGAGACCGAGAAGGGCTTCCGCAAGCTCGCGGGCTACCGTGACCTGGCATGGCTTGCCCCACGCTACTTGCTATCGCGCCTCCGGCGCGTCTTTCGCCCACCACTCTGCGTCAAGCGCGTTTTATCTGAGCTTTTCCCATGATCCATGCATTTTCTAGACACCCTAAGTCCATGTGTCATAATAACTTAAACCCAACCTTCAGGCCGGAACTACGGACTAGCCGAGGGCGTGGAGGCCATCCACAATTTCAACAACGAAAGGGACATCCCCCGAAGGGAGGCGTCTCACCCCATTATGACGCAAGGCTCATCCAGGATGTCTCAGTCCAGGGAGAACCTAAGCCCGGATAAATAGGGAGAACTTTCTGTCCCATACAAAATTTTCGATCATACCCCTATGAGTGTATGATTCAAGTATTCTGGTGAGGGCCTTCAGTACTTGACGGTGAAGACAACATACTTCACAATAGAGACATAACTACAAGGAGGTGGCTATGTCATACGCTCGTATTGTATGTTCGCCTACATTGACAACACTGACGCTGCTCGTCTTCATTGCCGGGTGTAGTGGAGGCGGCCTGGATGGATTTGAGGGACTCGACCTCGATCAGTTGCCGTTTGACGGCGGCGCTGCGCAGGGCGGACTTGGCGATCCCGCCGGTCAACAGCCGCCGCTGGATGGGCAAACCCCGTACCCCGGCGGGCAACAGCCTTTCCCCGAGGGACAACAGCCCCCGCCAGAGGAGCAACAGCCCCCGCCAGAGGAGCAACAGCCCCCGCCGGAAGAGCAACAACCCCCGCCGGAAGAGCAACAACCTCCGCCAGAAGAACAGGATCCCAATGAGACCGGCGAAGAAGACGAAGAGGATCCTTTAGCGGATCCGGATCGCGATGGCAACGAAACCCAGAAGGACGAGGCCCCGTTCGACGGGGCGTGGGTAACGGCCTACGGCGACGATCGCGTCACGAATGCGGCAGCCGAGGGCAAGACCCACTACGCGCTTCGTCTTGATGTGCATCAGGACGGCTCGGCGCTCTCGGGCGACGGCCAAATGTTCCGGATCGCGCGGTATGGAGAGAAGGCGCCGGATGAGGCTGCCTTCGAGATAGAAGGCCAAGCATCCGGGAACGCCGCCGTTATTGAACCGGCTTCCGCCTCGTCCGATGCCTTCGAGTTCACGCCGCGTTGGCATCTGCGCTGGGCTGACGGCCATCTCGCGGGGATGCATGTGGAAACCAGCAACGAAAATGGTGTCGTGCGGTCGGGGCATTCCCTCTGGCATCGAGCCGCGGACCGCGGCGTGGAGGGCGAATACGCTAGCGCCTATACCGACGCGTTCTCGGGGAGCGGCGAGACCCAACAAAGCCGTTTGGGCCGAGTGAGCCTATCCGAAAACGTCAACGGCCTCGAAGGCGCGGGCACTCTCCTTGAGGCAGCGCCAGATGAGACGGTAGACGATGTGCGTTTTCGCGTTACGCGCGGCGCGCTGCAAGACGGGATGCTTGGCATGACGTTTGGCGGCGGCGGCCTCGCGCCCCGGGAAATCGACTGGTTTGCGTTCCACACCGGCGGCGTTATCGCCGGCGCGTACGGGGAATTCGACGCCAATGACGCTCTCGTCCGCGCGGGCGCCGCCGATTGGCTTCCCGCCGCGCCGTCCAGCACGGAGGACTTCAGCCGGACCTGGGTCGCTAGCTTCAGCGATGAGAAGACGTCCGCCGAAGAGCGCGCCGCGGATTTCCTGGGCCAGCTGCGCCTGGAAGTCACCAGCGGCGGCGTCTCGGGGAGCGCGCGTCTGCTTGACGAAAGCGCGGAGGAACCCGGCTTCGCGTCCTATGACATAGTGGATGGCGAACGGGTGGATTCGCGCCTGTTTCTGCAGTTGCAGGGGAACAGCGAAACGTTCTTCTGGGACCTGCATCTCGGGGATGGCGTGATGACCGGAACCTACGAACGCCTGGACGCCGATGGAAACCTTCTCGGTCAAGGGACAGCCGAATGGATGCCTCAGACCGCGTCTCCGGACCTCGAAGGCGAATGGGTGACGGCATATCACGACACCCACGGGGCGCAAGCGCCCGAAACCACCCAGTTGGCGGAAGTCGAAGTGAACGAACTTAATACGGACGAAGGACTAACCGGCGCGGCGAGCCGGCATCCCGCCGGGAAAGAAGAAGACCGTGCGTTGCACGTGGAAGGCGCCGTCAACAGCGATGACCTCATCGAATTGGTGTGGGAAGACAGCGCGCGAACGGGGGAGACGCTCTGGCAATTGCTCCCAAGCGGCGATCGGCTTCACGGAACCTACACCCGCTTTGATGATGCCGGCGCTATCGAAAGCCGGGGCAGCGCCATCTGGCTTCGAAGCCCCGAACCCGGTTAACCCCGAATTTTGGACCACCGGCTTGAGTGGAATCTGCGTCCGTGAAATGGTATGAAAGGACGCATGGAAATGGGAAGATAACGGCGCCGATTTACGGACACGTTCAAGGCCGAGGCGGCCAATCAAGACGGTGAAGGGGGTGAAGGGCGCTGGCGGAGTTGGCGGCGGAATACCAGGTTCATCCGAATCAGATTTCGGACTGGAAGAAGCTGCTGCTGACAAACGCGCCCACGCTTTTCGCTTCGGGTAAGAGGTCGTTGGGCAAGACGGAGGAGGAGTTGACCGCGCCGCTTTACGAGGAAATTGGGCGGCTCAAAATGGACCTTAAGTGGCTGGAAA
>PUOI01000474.1 GCA_003552765.1 Candidatus Hydrogenedentota bacterium
GAACGGTTGCTGACGACCCGTTACCGCAGCAATTCGGCGTGGATTGACCTGGAAACCCAGGAGATCACGCCATTCCTAGCGGTGCGGCCGGGTTGCACGGTGAATAACAACCTGTATCCCGCGAATGGGGTGCTAAACATGCCCAATCTAACCGGCGGATGCACCTGTAATTTCGTTCCCAGCTCGCTGGCCACCGTTCCGATGAACGAGATCACGAGCGCCAATGTGGAGTAAGAAAGCAGGCACTTGGACCTCACGCACACCTTCCCGGAGATGTGATGGGGAAGTTTGGCAGTCTATCTCCGCTTGGCGTTCAAGCGGTGGCAAATGCCTGAAGCCGGGGTGAACAAAGAAGGGGGAACTACATGATGATGAACAGGACAGGCATTCCATGGGCGAGCGTCGGCGTTGTGTTGTGCGTGGCCGCGCTAGCCTTCGCGGCGGTTGGCGAGGAAGAGAACTGTTGGCCGCAATTCCGCTACGATGCGGGCCGCACCGCCGCGTCCCCGGCGTCCGTGCCGGATGACCTCCAGCTCCGCTGGACGTGGACCCTACCCGAACCGAAACCCGCGTATCCCAACGAGATTCGGCTGGCGTTCGACGCGTCCTATGAGCCGGTGGTGGCGAACAATACGATGTATGTCCCCTCGATGGTGACGGACAGCGTGACGGCGTTGGACATCGAGACCGGCGAGGAGCAGTGGCGATTTTTCGCGGAGGGTCCCGTGCGTTTCGCGCCCGTGGCGTGGGAGGACAAGGTGTATTTCGTGTCCGACGACGGGTATCTCTACTGCGTGGACGCCGGGGACGGTTCGCTGCTGTGGAGGTTCCGGGGACTCCCGGAAGACCAGCAAGAACGCAGGGTTATGGGCGATGGCCGGTTCGTGTCGCTGTGGCCGGCGCGGGGCGGCCCGGTGTTGCAGGATGGCGTGATCTATTTCGCGGCTGGCCTTTGGCCGACGGAGGGCGTATTTATTCATGCGGTGGACGCGGAATCCGGCGAGGCCGTCTGGTCGAACACGGATAGCGACCTGATTCCGGAAAGTAACTGGGACCACGGCATCGGGTTTGACTCCGGCCTGACGCCCCAAGGGTACCTGGCGATCGTGGGGGACAAGCTGGTGGTCCCCAATGGGGCTCAACTGGCCGCGTTTCTTGACTTAGAGACGGGGGAACTCCAGGAATACACGATGGGGTGGGGCGGACGCATCGGCCATCCCAAGGGGACCTGGTTCGTTGCTGGCATTAACAACTACCTTGTCCACGGCGGCGACCTCTACGACATCACCCGCCCCTACGAAGAACGCGTCGCCGATCCCGATTACGGACGCTGGCTGTACGCGGGCGGGTTCACCCGGCTTGACGTGGACCCCGCGAACCAGCGGCCGCTCTACGAGTTCCGTCAGCCGGTGCTCACCGAAGACGCCATGTACGAGAGCGGGCCGGATGGCGTGCGGGCGCATGACATAACCTCGTTCACGCTGCGGGAGCGTGATGAAGTCGAACTGCCCCCGTACCGGCAACATGACGTGCATCCCGACACGTTCGTGGCGGAGTTTGACCAACTCTGGGAGTGGTCCGCGGATCCGGCCGTTCACCTTACCCGTCAGCGCGTCGATTTCGATGACGGCAGGTGGGACACGCCCGCGCACCACACGGTTCATCTTAAGGCTGGCGATCGGCTCTACACAGGCGCTCCGGGCATGGTCCAAGCGCTCGACATCACGGGCGGCGGGGAACCCGAGGTCGTGTGGCGCGCTGGCGTCGAAGGGAAGCCTCAACGGATGCTGGCCGCCAACGGCATGCTGTTCGTGGTGACCGTCGAGGGGATCATTCACGCTTTCGCGAGCGGGGAAGACATTGAGGATCCCCCGTACTTGGCGCCGTCCGCGCGCCGGATTCCAGCTCACGATGAGTGGACCGAAAAGGCGGGCGCCATTCTTGACGCCACCGGTGTTGATGACGGTTACGCGCTCGTGCTCGGGCTGGACAACGGCCGGCTCGTGGAAGAACTGGCCTGGCAATCGGATCTGCACGTGATAGCGGTCGATGACGACCCTGACACGGTGGACGCCGTCCGTCGTCAGCTCCATGAGGCGGGGCTCTACGGGACGCAGGCCGTGGTGTTGACGGGCGATCCCGTGGATTATCCCTTCCCGCCGTATCTCGCCAGCTTGATCGTTTCCGAGGATGCGGAGACGTTGGTGGCGCAATACGAAGACGAGCTGGCAGAGCCGGTTTTCCATGCCTTGCGGCCCTACGGTGGCGTGGCGTGCATGCCAAGCGGCCTGGCCCCCCTTTCCGATGTTCGAGCCGCCTTTGCGGACGAGGCGTTCCCCGGCGCGGAGGTGCATGAGAATGGCGATTACGTCTTGGTGAGCCGAGAGGGCGCGCTGCCGGGCTCGGCGGACTGGTCCCACGCCCAAGCCAACGCGGCCAGCACCGGCGCCTCGCAAGACGAGCGCGTGGGCTCCGATCTCGGCGTGCTGTGGTTCGACGGAAGCAACCGGTGGCACAAGTACCCCGGTCACATTCTGGTCCGAGTGGCTGGCGGCCGCCGCATCCTTCTCGAAGAGGGGCTGATGCAAGCCTCGGATGTGTACACGGGCCGCACGCTATGGGAAACCGAAGTTCCCATCGGGGTTGAGCCGCTTGCCCAAGCGCACGCCCGCGACGCCATCCGCCTCCAAAGGCAACGGCGGTGGTCGCCGACCGCCAGCTTGCCGGAAGCGGCCGAGGTTGTGGCGCTGGAAGATGCGATCTACGTGACCGACGGGACCACATGCCTGGTGTTTGACGCGGCCACCGGCGAGCGCGCCGGACGCATCGAGCTTCCGGGCGATTCCGAGGAAGCGTGGGCGAATCTGCGCGTGGAGGGCGATTACCTTGTGGGAACCAGCGGCGCCCATCTCTTCTGCTTGGATCGCCATTCCGGCGATGTGCTTTGGGAACGAGAACTGGACCGGCGCGACGTGAGTGTCGCTATAGGCGCTGGCAAGGTCTTCTGCGCCGAAACCGCCAATCTCCGCCGGGGAGAGGACGAGACCACCGACGGCGTTACCCGGGCGCTCGACCTCGCCACCGGCGAAGTCCTGTGGGAACGGGACGGCGGCGCTCCGCTCCGCTACAGTTCATCGCAAGAGATGCTGATCACGCCCGTGGGATTCTACTGTGCGGCGGAAGGAAGTCTCGTGGAACAGCCAATGGATCCTCAGGAAGAACGGTTGACGGTTCAAGGGCAGCATCGCCCCGAACACGGCGCGCCGGGCTGGGTGACGAGCAGTATGTTGCTCACTGGTTCCGAGCAGGCGTTGTACACCCGCGCGTTACCCTCGGGCGAGTTGCTCACGAACGATCCCCTGGAATGGGTCCGGCGCGGTTGCACGGACACGCGGGCCAGCGAGCGCTTGCTGACGACCCGTTACCGCAGCAACTCGGCGTGGATTGACCTGGAAACCCAGGAGATCACGCCATTCCTAGCGGTCCGGCCGGGTTGCACGGTGAATAACAACCTGTATCCCGCCAACGGGGTCCTAAACATGCCCAATCTGACCGCGGGATGCACGTGCAATTTCATTCCCAGCTCGCTGGCCACCGTTTCGAGCGACGAGATTCGGCGCAATTAACGGAAGGTTCGTAGACCTTTTTGTAAGGGTGACCTATCAAGGGGTTACGGGAGCGCGGCTCTCGTAACCCCTTGCGTTGTCCAGGCGTGTAACGTATCCGTAATTCACCATACGGCCTGATTCGTCACGTTGTGACGGCGCGCAAAATCGGGTAGAATCGCACGCGTTTCCGGCTGTTTTTCGTAATGGGGAGAGGTTTTTCATGGACGTGCAACGCTACCGCGATATTATCGCCCGCTTTGCCGAAGCCCGGGTCATGGTGGTGGGCGATATCTATCTCGACGAGAACATCTTTGGGGTGGTGACCGGTATAAGTCTTGAAGCCCCCATTCCCGTGTTCGAGATCCATGACCGGCGCCACAATCCGGGTGCGGCCGGTAACGCGGCGTGCAATGTGGCCGCCTTGGGCGCGCGGACGGACA
>PUOI01000180.1 GCA_003552765.1 Candidatus Hydrogenedentota bacterium
CCCGCTTCTGCTGATACCCAAGATCCCCATGCGCCGGGGACCGCCAGAGACCAGGAGGAGCGAGAGGCCTCTTTACCCTACACCTATCGGGGCTGGCAAGGCCACCGGGAACGTGTACAGGTTGTCCCCGAACGTGTGGGCGTAACGTTCAACGAACCGCCCACGCCGGAAAGGCTTCACACCGTAACCGCGTTCGAATCCCGCGCTCAGGTCCCGGCGGAGTTGGATGAGGACACCTTGCGGATGGGTGAGCGCCGGGGCGTGCGCACGTTCATTTACGAAACCGAGGCGTCCCAGGAGCGCGCGGAGCGCGCCGAAACGCTGGACTCCATCCGTCAACTGCCGGACGTGGCCGCGGCCCACCCTGTTGTTAAGTCCCGCTCCGGCCGGGAATCTCTCCTCACGCATTACCTTTCCTTGGTTTTTCCGCTGGATATGGAGGAGTCGCGCATTCTGGCCCTCCTTGAGCGTGACGCCCTCGAGGTGGTGCGGCATCATCAATACGAGCGGCTGGGAAAACAAAGCTACCGGGTCCGCGTGACCGACGTCACCCGCGCCGTGGCGGGCGCCGAGCCGGGCTGGGAATCTTTGGAACTCGCCAACCGCTACCACGACGATCCCCACGTCCTCCAGGCCGCGCCCACCTTCGCACCGCTCTACGATCCCACCGGCCATTTGCGCAATGACACACATGGTAGCTCACAGCCTGACGGTGGCGAGGCCAAGACGCTGGACACCGGCGGCGTCGAAACCCTGAGCAGCGACAACCCCACCTGGCCGTGGCATTTCCGCAAAACCAAGGTGCATGAGGCGTGGGACGCCATCTCGGATCCCCCCCCGGGCTATGAGGTAGGCGAGTTCCACCGATTTCCCGTGGCCTCAATGGATGATGGCGTCTTACTCAATTACAAGGACGGGAGCCATCCTACGCTGGACAACCACTATTCGATGGACCGGCAAGATGTCGAAGACGAACTCACCGACGACGTGCCAGAGGACGATGTCGAGTATTTCATTGAAGACGAGGGGCATTTTCAGAGTGAAGATTGCGGCAGGGGGGATATTGAGGGTCATGCCACGTTTGAAAACGAACAGCACGTCGATCCCCAATGGATCAATACCGACGTGGACACCGAGGTCAACGGCAAAATCTACGAAGACGACTACTACGGCTGGGATTTCGTGGGAAGCGAGGGTCCAAAAGAGTACCCGGATGATCTCGGCGACCCCGTGCCCTTCCCGGACAAGTTCGAGGACGGGGAAGATCAGCCATTCACCCAATGCCACGCGCCTCACGCCACTATTGCCGCTTCAATCATAGCCGGCACCTATAATGCCGACCTGTCAAACGGGGACAGCTCCTATGGCGACTACAAACATTCCGGTATCCTTGAAGTGCCCATCCAGCCCATCCGCTATCACGTTAATCTGGCGATTCGCGGAGACGACCTTACCTACGGCCGGTGGGTGGATGCCTTCACCATCGGCCGAATCGAGGACGCCATCAATTACGTCCGGGAAGCCGGCCCGGATTACGACGGCTCAAACGAGCCTCACGAGACCCGGGCTCGCATTATTGCGGCCGCTCTCGGCGTCGAGACCTATGACCCCGGCATGCACGTGGCGGTCAAGGAAGCTCATGCAAACGACATACTCATGGTCGTTCCCTCCGGCAATAAGAACGAGTCCCGCGACGCCAACCCCATGTTCCCTCAGGTATGGCCGGAAGCCTTGACTGTCGGCGCCGCTGTCCCCAAAGGCTACAACGATGCGCTGGACAACGACAAACCGCCCAAGGACTGGGGAAATCCGGACGACTGGACATGGGTGCGCTCTCCTCTCAACAGCACCGAGCCCAACGAGGAGTACGACCCGTTAGACGACGACTACGAGGCCGCTGGCTTTGGCTGGACAGTCGACGTGGTGGCCCCCGTGGGCGAAGGGAACACGGCGTGGGGTGTATTGGGGGGATATGACACCTTGTGCAAGCAGGACTGCAAGGACGAGGAGGAAGACGAGGACTGCAGCGACACTTGGTACAAATTCGGGGCCGGCACCTCCACTTCCTTTCCTCAAGCCGCGGGCTTGGCCGTTATGTTGTTGGGCCTCGAACCCGACTTATCCCCGGATCAGCTCATCTACATCATCACACATAAAGCGACCGGCTTAGAGTACCACCTGGATAACGCCGAGGAATTCCCTTACCATGGCTTCGACGAAAAAGCCGAGAAGGGCCGCGATCGGTACACTGGGCACGGCCTCATCGATATGGAAGCCGCCGTCGAGTACCTCATGGACGAATGGCCCAACATTCCCGAGGGACGCGCCGAGGATCCGGACAATATCATCAAGGTACCCGAGGAGTACGGTGAGATCGACGATGCCATCAAGTACAAAGCGAAGGACGGGGACATCATTGAGGTTGAGGAAGGTACCTACGGGCCCATTGACTTCAGGGGCAAGGATATCGTCGTCCGCTCCAAATATGGCCGGAAGGTCGAGGAAGGCGAGGGCCACGATTCGACTTGGGAAATCGTGGAGAATACCATTATCGACGCCTCCGGGACAGGCGGACCCGCCGTGCAATTCCAGGGAGGTATCGACGGAGAGAGTGAGCGGGCCGCGCTTATTGGATTCACCGTTCGCAATGGAGAGGGCGCCTCCGACGCGTATGGCAGTTACGGGGGCGGGATAATGGGCGTTGCGGTTGATGAACGGGAGAATTCGCAACACCCCTCAACCATGGCGAGCATCTTGTACAATCGCATCCTCAAGAATGAGGCGGACTACGGCGGGGGCATTGCCTATTGCGATGGTCGAATTGAGGGGAACGTGATCGGCGTTCCCCACTCATACGACACGAACATCGCGTATGAATCGGGGGGTGGCATCGCGTTCTCACACGGGATTATCCGGAAGAATTTCATAGATTCCAATGACGCTGTAGAACACGGGGGCGGGTTACACCAATGCCACGGCGTAATTGAACAAAACGGCATCGTCAACAATTCCGCTACCCGTGCGGGCGGAATCGCTGATTGCGGCGGCGACATCCGCGCCAACTTCATCGTCCGCAATGAGGCGGACTACGGAGGCGGCGTCTCCGACGACTGGGGCGCGGCGTCCTTCGAGTTCAACACCGTCGTCGAAAACGAAGCGGTCTATGGCGCCGGCGGAGCGGAGAACATGACCGGTATGGGGGAAGATTTCCGGAACAACATCTTCTGGAACAATGACGGCGGTCCGAACGCGCCAAGCGCTGGCGAGTTGTGCAGCAACTCCAAGGAAATCTACTACAGCGCTGTAAGGACAAATACGGAACTTAACAATTATCCCCCGACCCATGACGATCATGAAGGCAATATCGGCCCATTTACTGGTTCAGCAGTAACGGTTCCTGACCAAAGAAAAGGACTGGAGTTTAGAAGTATCGACCCCGGTGATGGGCCCGTTGACTGGTATAAGCTGTCTAGCGATTCGCCCTGCATTGGCCGCGCCGAACGGGATGAGAAGGATGTCTCGGCTCCCGGAGAGGATCCAGAGTGGGAGACCGTCTTTCAGCGGGACTTCAGCGACAAACTTCGTCCGATTGGGGAGGATCCGGATATTGGCATGGACGAATGGCCCACGGCGCCAGAGCTGGTTTACTGGTGGGACCGTTGGCGCAACTAGGAATACAGAAGGCAGATAATTGAGTTATGGGAGAGGTGTGGTAGCATATCACGGAGAAGTGAACAATGCGTAGATACAGCTTGATGTTGACGATGGCGTTTTGGGCGGCGATGGTTGGTTTTTTTGCCGGAGCTACGGAGGTATGGTATGTAGATCAGGGCCAAATTAGCGAAGAGGAAGACGGCCAATCGTGGGAGACCGCTTTTGCGGAAATACAGCCCGCCATCGAGGCGGCCTATGAAGCCGGGGGTGGGGAAGTGTGGGTAGCTGAAGGAATATACGATGAACGGCGAGACGCTTATCTAGGTTTTGATGACGTCTACTCTAGCCGAGACGACATCCCTGACGACCTGCTGGATAG
>PUOI01000344.1 GCA_003552765.1 Candidatus Hydrogenedentota bacterium
ACCACCATTCGAATAGTTCCGGCTCCGCATCGCCCGTGAGCGAGGCGCGGAACACCCCATATTCAATGATGACGCTCAAGCTGTTGTTGTTGTGCCCCCAAGCGGACTTACCCGGCGGCGGCACGATGCGCAGCTCCACGTCTCCCAGCGCAATCGTGCGCGCCTCCGGCTCCAGAAGCTGCGTGTCCGCCGCCTCCAGCGCATCCAGCACACGCTCGTACGTGCGCGTCGTATGCTCAATGCCGTTGTCCATGTAATACGGCGGTTCATATCGCTCAATAATTGCCGGGAAGCCGCCGATGTGGTCCGCGTGGTTGTGCGAGGCGATCAACAGGTTGAGGTGTTCAACCCCAATGCGTTCAAGATATCCCAAGGCGCGCCCGTCGTCGAGACCGCCGTCGTAAAGCGCGGCATGCCCCTCCTCCGTCTGAATAAGCACGGCGTCGGCCTGGCCGACGTCGATGAAATGGATTTCAAGCGCATCGGCCGCGAGACTCAGGCAAAGGGCGAGAAACAGCGCCAGCAGCATCCTTGGCAAATATCTCATAAGTTCAGATCTCCCTTGGGGCCGCGTTTCAGCCTGGCCCGCTTCTCCAAAAGTTTCAGACGCCTTTCCTTAGCCGCCTCAGGGTCAATGACAAACCTTAACCGGCTTTCCGCTCCAGCGCGGTCGAGTTCGCCCGTGAGCACGTCGCCTTCCCGCGCATCTCGCGGGATCCACGCCGCAGGGACCTCAACCGAATCCGTGGCGTGCTCAAGAACCACGTAGCCGCCGCCCGTGAAGCGCTCCACAATGTAGTGCTGTTTGTCCGGCATTGGATACGGATATCCCCCGTCTGAGTAACGCGAAGCATTGAGAAGCGCCACCGCCCAAGGCGCAAGCCGTCTTGGGCCGATGTAAAAGGCGCTGGACACCCCGGCCGCCCGTTCCCCCTCCAAAGCAGCGCGGACGCCAGTGTGTCGGGGTCACACGGCGTCCGCTGCTGTAGGATATGCTCAAGAGACCGAAGCCTCTTTTGCCTCCTACAAGGTCATTGTACCATTCCAAAGAACAGATGGCAAATGGAACGCACCTTTCGGGAAAACCTCAAGATTACTTAATGATAAACTGCATAGCCTTCTAAATCAATTCGTATTTTAATCATACAACTGGCGCCGGAATGCGCGCTCGAACACTTCCATTACCTCGTCCAGGGAGGGACAGGGCCGGATCAGGGCCTCAAGAGCGGTTACGGGGCGGTCTGGGATTCCACAGGGCACGATGAGCCCGAAATGGTCCATGTTGGGCGCCACGTTCAGGGCGATTCCGTGGTAGGTGACCCATTTGCGGGCGCTAATCCCAATCGCGGCGATCTTGCCCTGGTCAGTCCATACGCCCGTCAACCCCTCGACGCGGCGGCCCTGGACCCCGTAGGCGGCGATGGTTTGGATGATGACTTCTTCCAGCGCCCGCAGGTACCCGCGGATGGACATGCCCCACGCTTTGAGGTCGATGATCGGATATGCCACCAATTGCCCCGGTCCATGGTAGGTCACGTCCCCGCCGCGATCGATGCGCTCCACCGCGATGCCAGCCTGACGGTACTCCTCAGGTGTCTTGAGCAAATGGCTTAGCTCCGTTTCACGCCCAAGTGTAATCACCGGGGCATGCTCCAGCAGAAAGAGAGCAGCGGGCTGTTTCCCTTCCGCCACCTCCCGCCACCGGCTGCATTGGCGTTCGTACATGGCGGCGTACGGCGCGGGACCCGGGACGCGGATTACCTCGAGCACGCGGCGTTGATCGGTCATGGACGAACACTCCTGTGGCCCCCCGCCAACGGGGGATGGTGAAAATGCGGGCTACCAGGCCCGAGCTAGAGTCGTGGATGCCCGTAACGCCGGCATTGCGAATGCTTATTCCAGTAGGAGCGCCTTGAGTTTGTCCAGCGTCACGTCTTCAAGCGAGGGCACAACCATGTCGGCCTCGCGGAGTTCAACGGCGGGGAAACTGTTGGTGACGGCCACGCACTTCATCTGGGCGGCTTTCACAGCCGTGACGCCTTGGACGGCGTCTTCCACCCCCACGCATTGCGGCGGCGCCAATTCGAGGGCGTCGGCCGCCAAGAGATAGATCTCGGGGTCCGGCTTCCGGCGCGTGACCACATCGCCGGTGATGACGGCGTCGAATAGCTCAATGGGGATGCCCGCCGCAACAAGGGCCGGTTCGGCCTTTTGCCGCTGGCTGCTGGTGGCGATCGCCAGACGCCACTCCGGCTCATCCGCCGCTGCTTCGATGAGCGGCAACGCGCCGGGGAAGCCGATATACTCGCCGGACTCCATGAGCTGCATGAAACACTCATGCCGGACAGCCACGGCCTCCTCCACGTCGATGTCGATGCCGTGCTTCTCCGCTACCCCCTCGACATAGCGATGCGGCCCGGTGCCGATAAAGGGCCGGAAATCTTCCACGGTGACTTCGCGGCCATACAGCCGCTGGAACATTTCCACGCTTGCCCGCGCCACCAATTCCTCGGTATCCGCCAACACCCCGTCCACATCGAATATGAGCCCAAACTGCATTCCTTTAGCTCCCCACCGGTTGAGGTTCACCCAGTCCCATAACTTCCAGAATCGCGTCTTCCCGCGCCTCGACGGTCATTGGCTTTTCCGCGTTGTTGACCGCGCTGTCGGGATCTTTCAGGCCGTGCCCCGTAAGCGTGCAGACCACACGGGGCGCGCTTCCCGCCACGGGGGTGATGGAACGGAAATACCCTTCCTTCACCAGCTTGAGCAGTCCCGCAATGCCCGCGCAACTCGCTGGCTCAGCGAAGACGCCCTCGGTCGACGCGAGCAGCTTGTACGCGTCGCGAATTTCGTCATCGGTCACCATGTCAATTCGGCCGCCCGACTCGTCCCGCGCGGCTTCCGCCGTGAGCCAACTCGCGGGGTTGCCGATGCGGATGGCCGTGGCGAAGGTGTGCGGCTCCACGGGATGGCCGAGGACAATGGGCGCCGCGCCGGCGGCTTGGAATCCCAACATGCGGGGCAGGTTCTCGGCTTCTCCCGCCTTCCGGTATTCCTTGTACCCTTTCCAGTAGGCGGTGATGTTTCCGGCGTTCCCCACGGGCAGGATGTGGCAGTCGGGCGCGAATCCCGCGAAATCGTCCACAATCTCAAAGGCGGCGCTCTTTTGGCCCTCGATACGGTACGGATTCACGCTGTTCACCAAGGCGATGGGATGCTGGTCGGTGAGCCACCGGACCAGCTTCAAGGCGTCGTCGAAATTCCCCCGGATTTGGATGACCTTGGCCCCATGAATCATGGCCTGCGACAGCTTACCCATCGCGATCTTCCCTTCCGGGATCAACACCGCGCAGGTCAGGCCCGCGCGAGCGGCGTACGCGGCGGCGGAAGCGGCAGTGTTGCCGGTGGAAGCGCAAATGACAGCCTTGAAGCCGTCCTCGACCGCCTTCGTGAGGGCCATGGTCATGCCGCGATCCTTGAAGGAGCCTGTTGGGTTGAGCCCTTCATACTTCAGATACACCGCAATGTCTTCCCCGAGGGCGCGGCGCAGATTATACGCTTCCACCAAGGGCGTGGAGCCCTCATTCAGAGTGACAATGCACGAGTGATCGCTTACCGGCATGAACCGGCGGTACCGTTCCACGACGCCCATGTTTCGCATGGTGAATCCTTTCTTCCTACAACACCGGCATGCGATGAGAGGGTTCCGTGATAAAGCCCAAACTGTCTATTTCGCGCAGCGCCGCCGTCAAGCCGCGCTGTTCCGTTTCATGCGTCATCAACACCACGTGAACGGCGTCGTTGACGTGCTGCCCGTGCTGGATGCACGAGGCGATGCTGACCCCATGGTTGCCGAGCGTGGTGCATACCTGACCGAGCACCCCCGGCTTGTCCTTGGTGGTCAACCGAATGTAATACCTTCCCTCGAGCTGGTCTTCCTCCCGCACTTTGCGGCGAGGGCCATAGATGAACGGCGGCAGAGCGGATGCCTCGCCTCGAAGACCAATGTCGATGATATCCGCCACGAC
>PUOI01000092.1 GCA_003552765.1 Candidatus Hydrogenedentota bacterium
CTACGCCGAAGCCATGACAGACTCGAACCAACAAGTTCAAAACGAGCACATCGCCCAGCTCCGGCAGTTCTTCGATGACGACGGTCTGGTCGAGCTTACGGGACTCATCGCCTTTCAGAACCTGTCAAGCAAGTTCAACGCAGCCCTGGACGTGCCCGCGCAAGGTTTCTGCAAGGTCCCTCCGTCGGAAGATAAGGACGTGACCGATTGATGCGCATTCCGAAGATTACGCCACACCCGCACGAAGAACGACCAGACGTGCGCGTATTGGATGCTCGTCGCGTCGCTACACACGGCGCAGGGGCCGCGCCAACGCATCGTGGCCACGATTGGCAATGCCGGAGCGGGGGCCGGCTGGGAGCACATCCGCGACGTTCTGAACGGCCGGCTGTGTCAAACCAATTTACCGAAGACGGAGCCTGACCTACCTCAGTGAGCGACGGTGGACACGCCGCGGGTGCGGGTCGAGCACCTGCGCCGTTTCGATGAAGTCTACCTTGGCCTGGCGTTGTGGAAGCCGCTCAGGCTGGACGCGCTTTTTTGACGAAGCCATGGAGCCGGGCCGCGAAGAGATTGGGTGGGGAACGATGGCGTGCATCCCAGTGCTTGCCCGCTTTTGCGCGCCGCAGCCGCCCCGAACAGCACCCCGCCATCACATCAAAGTCGACCTAAAATGTAGTGCAGACGTTTCCGGAAAAGCGCCGCGTCTGCCAGCAAATACGCCGGTCATGGGCCGTAACCGGGGAAAACGGGCTGATTCGTGGTAAGGAACTGTCTCAACCCAGGGTTACGGGATCGCTGGGTGCCTCAAGTTGCTTGAGGCGGCGCTCCATTTCGCGCATGGGCATGAAGTCGCCCTTGCGCGTGGCGGCCTCGATGCCCGCCCGGAAGGCGCGGCGGGCTTCGCCGGCTTGGCCGAGGAATTCCAGGCATTTTCCCAGGTTGAGGAAGGCCGCCGAGTAATCCTGCTGCAGCTGGGTAGCCTTTTCGAGGTAGGGGACGGCGCTTTCGTAGTCGTTGAGCTGCATGTAGGCGGACCCCATGCCGAACGTGGCCAAGGCGTCCTCGGGATCCAGCTCAAGAACTTCCTTGAACATGCCGATGCGTTCGCGCGCTTCCTCAACGATGCGGCGGCGCTCTTCGGCGGCTAGCTCCTCCGCCTTGCGGGCTTCCAGCGTCTGCTTCATTTCGAGAAGGGCCGCTTGCGCCTTTTCCTGCTCCGCCTCCTCGATCATGCCTTTCGATACGTAGAAGACGGACAAGTTCGTATGCGCCATGATGCAGTCCGGGTTGAGTTGGGCGAGGCCCTTCATGTAACGGATGGCCTCGTCCACTCGGCCATGACGGTTAAGGATGACGCCGAGGGCTTCGTAGGCGTCTTCGTACGTGGGATGCAGAGCGAGGGCTTTCTTGAGCAGCTCGATCGCGGTGTTGTCCTCGTCGTGGGCGTCTTCTTGGAAGTGGCTCAACGCGCGCTCGTAGAGCGCTTGGGCCCGCTCCTCCCGGCTCTTGGCTTCGTGGAAGGGAAGCACGCGGACCTCGGCCTGGAAGGTCTGGCCGCCTTCCCCATCGGAGAAGGCGTAATTCCGTCCTGGCGCGCGGTGGTTCTTATCGAGGTACGCCAAGGCCAAGACCCGTTCAAGAGTGGGAGAGTAAACACGGCTCTTGATGATCCCGGCCTTCCGTCCCTCGGCATAAAGGGCCGCGTTCGGGGGCGGCAGGCGCTCCAGCGCGCCCTCGCACACAAGACCCATCAGGGCTTGTTTCACGGCCCCGTAGGCCCGCTGCCGGGCGACGACCTCTTGCCCGAGGAAGCAGCCCTTGTCATAGTCGACGGCTTCCCGCTCGAGGGTGGTCTCGGCCAGGCGATATGTTGAATCGTAATCCTGGCCGAAGGCGGGAACGCCCGCTTCCACACGCAGGACTTCGCGGGCTTCGGGGTTAATCCGGCGCAGGCCCCATTCCGCGCCCGCCTGCAATAGCCGTTCGGCCAAGGGCGCGCCTTGGCCGGTCTCGGTCACGAGGAGAAGGCCGTCCTCCCCCGTGACGGAGTAGTCAAACACAAGCACCTGGAAGTCCCAGACTTCGATGGGCTGGCAAGCGTGGCGCTCCCGGGGCAGCAGCGTGGCGCCCGCGGTCCCGGGACCTTCCAAGAGCGAAGCGAGGAACGGCAGGGTTTGCGGGCCCTGGACCACTACATGCTCCACTTCGTCACTGGCGTCCGCAATGGTGACATCCTCGATGAAGAGGTGGGCGTCGAGCTGTTGAAGTAGGGGAACGGCTTGGGGACGATCCGTGATGAGCCAGTATTCGTCCTCCCAGCGATGGAGAGTGAACGCGGCTTGGACGCGGCCCTTGCGATCGAGTACGGCGTTGGCGTGGCCTTGCCCCGATTCGAGGGCGAGGACATCGTTGGTGGACTGAGTCTGCAACCACGAGGCCGCATCCCGCCCTTTGAAGCGCACGAAAGCGCCGCCTTCCCACGCCCACACTCCAACCCCGTGGCGGACCGCGTGGATTTCCTCGCGCACTGCGGTTTCGCTCATGGGAAAGGGCTCCAGACCACCGACAAGGACGACGCGGACATGCGGCTTACACGCTGAACGATTCTCCGCAGCCGCAGGTGCTGCTGGCGTTCGGGTTGGAGAAGACGAAGCCCTTGCCGTTCAACCCTTCCTTGTAATCAAGGACGATACCCTTAAGATAGATGGTGGATTTGCGGTCCATGTAGAACCGCACCCCACCCTGTTCGCAGACGTTATCGTTTTCGCGTTCCCGGCTGAATTCGAGCACGTAGGATAACCCGGAACAGCCGCCTCCTTTTACGGCGACGCGAACTCCATCCGCCCCTGAGGTATCCTCGCTCAGGAGCCGCTTTAACTCTGCGATGGCGTTCTCCGTGGCTTGGATGATGCCCTTGGCCTGCTTGAGACCGGATTCAGCTGCCGTCATTGGCGCACCTCGTCGTTGACCGCCGTAACCAGCGGCTACCGCTCACCATTTCGATTAGATTGAGTGCTTCAACAGTTTCATCGCGTTCGTCCAACAACCTTGAGCAGTATGTTGGCGTCCACGCCCTTGCCCGGCACGGGTTGACCGTGTTTGTAGTATTCCCCGGCGTGTTCCTCTACCCTCTACGTGAAACTGAAACAAAAGAACCTAGCCTGTAAATTCCAGTCGGCGCGCGTAACGGGGGGGAGCGCCGGCCATCGACTTGGACCCAGCGCCCATCCGAATCCCAGGAATACAGCCAATTCCCTCGGGGGCCGTCCGGTCAGGTCGGCCGCCTCAAGACGACGCCTCAAGGGACGGGCGCGACACCAAACGCATGTCCCACCGGCCAGCAAACACGCATCGGATTGATAGACCTCCCATCCCTAGGAAAACCGCCCCCCCCGAAGGGCGGAATAGATCCAAACGGGTGCCCAGAAATGCTCTCCAATTGTTCACGCGGACAGTCTCAAAATCGGTGTCAGACTCCGGTTACTCAACTTCCGTTATGGCCCGGAGTTCAATCCCGCCGAGCCAATGTACGGCGAGGTCAAAACCGCCTTGCGCAACGCCAAGGCGCGTTGTCAAGACACGCTTTGTCAAGCTATCGCAGACGCTTTGGCCAGCATTACCTCAAGCGACGCCGAGGGCTTTTTCCGGCACTGTTGTGTATATATAAATTCCTAAAACGCTCTCACCGAACCACACCGGAATTGTTGGACATCCTCGAATACACGCTGGCCAACGCCGGGGAACTCGCTGTGGAAGATCGGGAGGACGAGTACTTTGGTCACCTTCTTGCCTTGCACCGGACGTTAGGTAACTCTAGGGGGGCTAGCCGACAGAAAGGGGAAGAATGTTGGATGAAGCACGTTTCGCTCACTCGCTCAATGTCGACCCCGTGTGTTCACCCGCGTCCGCGAGGGGCGTTTGACCTATCTGCGCCACGCCACGCAATGGGCCGCAGGCGCAGGTCCAGGAATTTGGGATGGAGGGGGCATGGGACAAATCGATTGCGCCGCACCAGGCATC
>PUOI01000083.1 GCA_003552765.1 Candidatus Hydrogenedentota bacterium
AGGTCCACGGCGGCGTAGGCCGTTTCGATGGCCGAGGCGATATCCTTGCCTGTCGCGGTGACGTTGAGCACCCGTCCTCCCGCCGTCACGAGGCGGCCGTCCTCTTCCTTTGTCCCGGCGTGAAAGACCTGCACGCCCTCCAGCGCCTCTGCCGCCTCAATCCCTTCGATGACTTTCCCTTTCTCGTACGGCCCCGGATAACCGCCGGACGTCATTACCACGCTGACACAGGGGTCCTCGCGCCATCGGATGGTGTGGCGCCAGAGGGTGCCGTCGCAGGAGGCGAGCAGTAGCGGAAGCAAATCGCTCGCCATGCGCGGCAGCAACACCTGCGTCTCGGGATCGCCGAAGCGGCAGTTAAACTCGACCACGCGGGGCGCGGGAAGCGTTTCGGCGCCGGCAGGCGTGAGCATCAACCCGGCGTACAGAACGCCCCGGTAGGGGTTGCCCTCGCTCGCCATTGCCCGCACGCAAGGCGCGGTCACGGCATCCTCGATGGTTTGGAACACCTCGGGCGTTATCACGGGCGCCGGGGAGTATGCCCCCATGCCGCCCGTATTCGGGCCAGTATCCCCGTCATACAACGGCTTATGGTCTTGGCTGGAGACCATGGACAGGATGTGGCGGCTGTCCGTGAGGGCGAATATGGACGCCTCCTCGCCTTGGAGATACTCCTCGATGACGAGGCTCGCGCCCGCGTCGCCGAAGGCGTGGTCCACCAGACAGGTGTCGATCGCCTCGTACGCCGTGTCCAGGTCATGCGCGACCGTCACGCCCTTGCCCGCCGCCAATCCGTCCGCCTTGATGACGATGGGCGTCCCCTGCTCTTCCACGTAGGCCTTGGCGGCCTTCGCGTCGTCAAACCGGGCGTGGCGCCCGGTCGGGATGCCGTAGTTCGCCATGAGCGTCTTGGCGTAGGCCTTGCTAGACTCGATACGGGCCGCCGACGCCACCGGCCCGAATGCTTGGATGCCTGCGTCGAGCAAACGGTCCACCAATCCCTTGGCCAAGGGTTCTTCCGGCCCCACCACGGCGAACTCGATGGCCATGCTCTGGGCGTAATCGAGTATGCCCTCGATATCGCCCGCCGCCACATCCGCGCACACGGCGTGTTGGGCGATGCCGGGGTTGCCCGGCGCGCAAAAGAGCTGGGAAATCTCGGGGCTTTGGGCCAGCTTCCACGCCAAGGCATGCTCGCGGCCACCGCCGCCCACTATCAGGACACGCACCTTTGTTCTCCTTCCATCACTGGGGATTCCGTTAATGCCACGGCCGCGGGGGCGTTCATTCCGGCGGGGGCTCCACGCTTTCCAGGTACTCCGCGATAACGCGATCGTAACGCGCCGTGTGGGCGAATGCGTCACGGGCCAGGCGATTGCGGGTGAGGTACGTGACCGAACCCTCGTGCGCCCGCAGTTCGTGCATGATGTTGGTGTAATGGGCCGGATCAACCACGACCGTGACGTAGCGGAAATTCTTCGCCGCGGACCGCAACAGGGCGCTGCCCCCAATATCGATCTGCTCAATGAGAACGTCCGGCGTGAGATTGGGATCCTTCACCAGCGCTTCGATGGGATTGAGGTTTACCACCACGAGGTCGATCCAGGGATACTCCATGGCCTGCATCTGCTCCACATGGAGCCGGCTGTCCCGCAGTCCAAGCAACCCCGCATGCACCTTGGGATGGAGCGATTTCACGCGGCCATCGAGCATTTCGGGCACGCCGGTGTAGTCCGCGATGTTAACCGCGGGTATACCGGCTTGGCGCAAGGTCTCCAGGGTGCCCGCCGTGCTTATGATCTCCACATCGAACTCCCGCAGGAGCTGGGAAAACGGCGCCAGACCGGTCTTGTCATGGCAGCTCATGAGAGCCCGCCGTATTTTTGTCATCTGTGGTGATCCTCCTGAGGAACTGGCGCCTTGTCAGCCCGAAAACTGCGGGCAGCCTTGATTCCGTCTGTCTTAGCCGTGAGTTGGCGCGGGCTTCTTGCCTAGTCGCCGAATAAGTGCGCCGCTCCAGGGAACAACATCCCCCTTGGTCCCCCTTCAAAGGGGGAACCCCTCGTAACGCCGGGATCTTGCCGGCACTAATGTACAATTTCCCCTTGCAAGGGGGTGACCCGAAGGGCCGGGGGATGTAAACGCCCCGGACACCGCTCATGATAGACAAGACCGCCTCTTGGAGTCCAGCTTGTCGGCCCAATGCCGCAATGAGACACGATTACGTGGCGCCCCACCCGAGTTCGCTCTCCCTGGAAGCCGCTGCCTCACACGCTGTCTCTCAACCCAATATGGGGTGGGAACTCCCGCCGCGCACGAGTGCGGACACAAGGGCGCCGTTCTATGATTTTGGGCAAAATCAGACCGGGCTCCAATGTTGTAAACAGTTGATATGCCAATACTTGCGTTTCTTTGAAGCCCATGATACAATTCGGATGGTCAGCGTCACATGTGGCGTTTCTCCTTCCGCGGAGGCCCGAACGAGCGATCGTTCCGGGCCTCTAAAATAACTTGCGGAAGCGTGGGCAAACCGCTTTCATCACGCAAGTTCCAATATAAGACCGGTACCCTTTCCGGGCGCCGGTCTTCGTTTTTCTTGTGACCGGCTGGATTCACGCGCGCTCCCCCTCCCACCACCTGCGTCGAGCAGAATTTTCGTGCTATCCTGGTACTCGGTCCGTCTTTAGATTGTGGGTAGCCGCTATTCTTGGCAGTGAGGCGGCACAGGCTTCCAGCCCGTGATTCATGGCCTGGGAGGCCATGTCACCGCCTGGTACTCCTTCAACCCTTAATTCGTGGACAATGCGGCTTTGCGCTCCACGATTGGCTCCGGTTGAAGTTCAAAAGGAACGCTGCAGCCTTGCCTTACATGCGTGGGTAAACATCTAAACGACCCCAGCGGGGTCACAGATGGTAGCCTGGGGTTGAAGCGCGCGCAGCGCGCGATACCCCAGGATCGCGGGTCACCCCATCAACCGGCCCCGGTAGGGGTCGCAGCAGCCCCGTTCACTAAGGTTCTGCGACCCCTAAAGGGGCCGGTATTGGGTGTATCTGATTCCGGGGGTATCGCCCGCATGCTATCGCACGCGGCCTCAACCCCGGCTATCGGATAGGGTTCCAAACCCGCGCCAGAGGCGCGATAGCGAGTAGCCTGGGGCAAGCGAAGCGCAGCCCCAGGGTGGAGGCCTCCCCCGCATTTCCGTCCTGAAGGGACGGAAGAAAGCCGCTTCGGTCCCTTCAGGACCGATTATGGAACGGCTACTAACCCGCAGCAAGATAGGTTACCCACACAGCCGTAGCAGATCAACACCAGGAGCCACCCTCAATCGCCAGATAAGGGGGATCAAGGGGGATGTTTATCTTGGACGGTACACTTGCACGGCCATTGGGCGCCAACACGCGAGGAGAACACCCGTGAAACGCCAGTCGAAACAGCACCGAAACAACCCGGCGCGAAAACGGAACAAACGCTTTCCCGTAACCGGGCGCATTCCGGTCCAGGAGGCCTTGCGGGCGGGCAAGCGCAGGGCGCACTGTCTGTACTATCTCGAATCCGGCGAGGGCTTGGAGGCTATCCTTGATGCGGCCGTCAGCATACCCGCCGAGGCCTGTGATAGGGACACGCTGGACCGCCTGGCGGATGGGCTTCCTCACCAGGGCGTGGTCCTGGACGCGGAACCGCTTCCCATCCACCGGGCCGAGGATTGGACGGCGGGAGAGTTTCCGCCGGACGCCATCGCCGTCGTGCTTGACGGCGTCACGGATCCCCACAATTTCGGGGCCATCGTGCGGTCCGCCGCCGCGTGCGGGGCGTGCGGCGTGGTATTCGCCAAGGACCGGGCCGCGCCGGTGTCCACAGCCGCCACGAAGAGCGCGGCGGGGGGAATGGAATACGTGGACCTCGTGCAAGCGACGAATCTGGCCCGCGCGCTGGACTTGCTCAAAGAGGCCGGTTTTTGGGTCGCGGGGTTGGACGAGGACGGGGATCGCCTGCTGTGGGAGACCGATCTCCCCGGCCGCAT
>PUOI01000458.1 GCA_003552765.1 Candidatus Hydrogenedentota bacterium
CCGCATGCGATTGCGCTCCATCTTGCGCAAACGGCATAAAGGCAAAGGCCGGGGACGAGGTCTGGACCATCTACGCTGGCCCAACCGCTACTTTACCGAACACGGGCTGTTTTGCCTGACCACGGCCCGTGAACAAGCCGTACAGTCCCCTCAGGGGTAAGACCATCGACTGGAGAGCCGTATGCGGGAGAACCGCACGTACGGTTCGGAGGGAGGGGGAGCCGGATAACCGGTTCTCCCTACCCCTATCTTCATCGCCACACCCACGGAACGCGTGCCGTCCGGCGCGATTCTCTTCCAGCAGACGGCGCGTTTTGTTCAAAGCTCCTTTTCGCGTTCATTCGCGTTCATTCGCGGTTTCGACCCTCGCAGTTTCACCCTTCCCCATCAAACCGCAATTCGCCTTGGCCGAACTCGTTGCCCAGCGTCATCTGTTCGCCGTGGGGCTGGGGCGGGACCTCATCGTCGCGGTAGACCAGGGTGCGCAAGGTCTCCAGGGCGCGGGCGTCTTCCATGGCGCCGGTAAGGGCCGCGCTCTTACCCTCCACGGCGCCGGGCCGCGGCAACACGCGCAGCACGCTTTCGAACGCCCTCTTGAAGTCCGTGTTGTCCAACAACCCCGTCTCCTTCAACGTATCCCGCGCCCTCGCCGCGTTGCGTTCCCGGGCGATGCGCGCCGCCGAATGCAACACGTTTATCAGGGGGCCGTCCGGGCTGATGGCCGCGCCGATCTTTTGCGCGCGCACCGCGCTATCCCACAGGATGACGTCGCCCCCTTTCACCGCGAGGATCTTGTCCCGAAGGTCCCGGTCAAACCCAACGCCGATGACCCGCGCCAATTTCAACGCCTCGTCGGCGGGAAACTCGGGCGACTGGAAAGCGTCCCACGCCAGCACGAAAAACTCCGTCACGGGGTCCAGGCGTCCGTCGCGCTGCACCGCCGCGATGGCGTCCATCCGCCAATCCTTCACGGCGCCGCGCGCCGCGTCCAGCGCATCCTCCGGCCGCACGGCGTAGGGATCCCAATCCTCGTCCTCCAGCACCTGGAGCTGCGCGCCCTTGGGCCGTTCCGGTTTTTGCGCCGCGCGGCCCCGTTGCATGGGCCAATGCCGCGAGAAGACGGACAACGCCGGCCCGAAACACGCCAGATACAGGTCCACCCCCGCGATGCCATCCCGCTGAAAGCCGTCCACCTTCTCCCGCACCACGCGCACCACTTCCGGCTCCACGTTCTCCCAGTAGGTGACGGCGTCATCCGGGGACGCCGCCTCCCGCGGCCGGCACACCAGGAAGATGGTGCTCTTCGCCGCGTTCTTGTCCTTGATGTGCAGGCTGCCCGCCGCCTCCGTGTTGATGGGCCAGCTCGCCGTGATAACGAAGCCCGCCTCGACCAGTCCCTTCGCCAACGCGTCCCACGCCCCGCTCGCCTTGTGGGTGAACATCACCGTCATCACCCCATCCGGCTTGAGCGTCCGCCGCGCCTCGGCGAAGATGGCTTGCATCCGCTCTTGATAATCCCGGTGCGCCCGCTGTTTTACGCCACCGCTGCCCCGCACCTGCTTGAACGCGCCGAACTTCGCCGGATTCGCCACGGCCTCCCGCTCCTTGTCCGTGAGATAATCCGTGAACACGCCGGGATACAGCCGGCCCGCGGTGCGTTTCAGCCACCCGTAGAAGAAATCCGCCAACTCCGCGTACATCACGTTGTCGTAATACGGGGGATCAATGACGACGGCGTCCACCGAGGCGTCGTCCACCTCCGTGAGCTGGTCCCCGCTCTCGCACAGGATCCGCACCGGCGCGTGGTCGCCGTCCCCCGCGCCTTCCTCCAACAGCCGCGGCTCCGCGCCCTTCCCGCCCGGCATCAGCTCCATTAGTTCCTTGATAGCCTTGCCGGTCTGTTCCACGACCCAATCGTATCCAAGGCCGGTGACGGTAGGGGCCATTTCGGCGAAACTCCACTTGATCGCGAAGTCGTGCCGATCGAATTTGCCGGCCATTACTTCACGGTCTGGTATCCAGCGACATAAAATGCAGTTGTAGTTCAGCATCTTGTCCATAGCCAGCGCCAGATAGCTCAACGCGGCCCGGTCCAGGTCGCTGAGATCCGCCGCGCCGCCGCATTCCTCCACGAGTTCCTGAAACACTTCCACGCTCGTGCAATGCCCATACAACTGCCGGGGTGAGAAGAGGTCGCGCCACAACGGCATGCCGTACTGAATGGGCCGCGTGTCGTTGCCGTCTTCGGGAAACCGTTCATCCGGCACGATGCCAAGGGCTTCCCATTCCGGCAGTTTCGCGTCGAGGGCCTCGCGGACCTGCTCCGTGACGTCGTCCTCCGGCCGGGGCGCGCGGAAGCCGCGATGTTTCTTCACCTTGGGTTTGCCCGCCTTGGTGTAGCCGGTGATCTCGTGCTCCTTGTACACCACGGCGTAGAGCTGCTCGCCCATTCCCGCTTCCTCGGGAATGACGTTTCGCCCGGCCTGGGCTTGCGCCTTGATGTCGTTCCCCTCGATGACCCGGCCACAGTCCGGGAAGGGGCAGGTCCCTGCGCCGCCTTTCACCGTGCCGTGGGACTGCTCCGCCGTGCGCTTCACGATGGAGAACGTGACGTGACGATGGGCGGGATCCCCCGTTTGCGGATGCAGCCGCACGCCCGTCCCCTTGTTGTCCAGCCGCCAGTTCGGCGACAACGGGACCACCCCGTTGCAGTAGGGGCAGGTCACCGTGCGCGCCCAGAGGTAGCCATCCGGGACCCAGGATTCCTCGGGTTCGCTTGGATAGAAGGGGGCGATTCGTTCACACACGCGGTCGCGGAAAACCGCCCCCAGCTCAAGAAACCGTTCGCGCACCTTGTCGCCGTACGTGTCGGGAAACTCCGTTGTGCATCGCATGACTAGCCATGCCACCGGATTGAGATCGTTTGCAATGGTTGGTAGTCCGAGCCGCCGGGCTTCGAAAGGAATGCTGCCGCCGCCAGCCGTGGGATCGAGCACGGTGGCATTTTGGGCTTCTTTGTCCAAGAGCTTGTCCAGCTCTCCGGTGGACGGTGTGTACGAGAAAGCCCGGGGGTAGCCGTAGGCTTCTTTTCCGAGGCGAACCCCTTCCAGCGTGGCTTGGCGAATGCGCTCTTTCGCGGCAATAGGGTCGCCGTGGATGCCGAGGGCGTGGAGGAATTGCTTGCGGCTGGCGTCATGGGGTAGGAGGGAGGCGAGGATGGCGGCGCGGCACGCCACCAACGGACGCCGCGCCCACCACACGTGGAGGTAGTACGTCGGCGGCAGGGCGGTCATGGACCGGCGCTCACGCGTCGATTCCTCGCCCAGCTCCGCGATGGGCAGCCACGCCTCAATGAGCCGAGCATCCGCCGTTGCTTCCGTCCGATCCGGTATCGCCATGAAACACCCCCTCGTTGGTATGGACAGGATTTACAAAATAGAACCACGGATAAACACCGATGGACACGGAGATTTAACCGCGAATGAACGCCACTAACCGCTAAATCAACCACGGAACACACGGAAGAACACGGAAAAAGAGCAACGGAACGCCGATCTGCGTTTAGAATTGTCTGCATAGCCCCTGCATACCCCATCCCAAAAACCAATTCGCGTTTATTGGCGTTCATTCGCGGTTCATTCGCGCCCGTTCGCGGTTAAGTTTCCGTGTGTTCTGTGTGTTCCGTGGTTGGTACTTTCCCCATCACGGCCCCGGCTACGAGGGCAGTTCGTCAATCCAACCTTGCACTTTCTCGACCATGGGCTTCGCTCCGAGCTGATCGTACAGGTCCCGCGCCTTGGTCCACATCTCCCGCGCTGCCAACACATCGCCGCGGCTTTCCATGATGGCGCCAAGGTTGGCGTAGGCGTTGGCCATGCCTTCGCGCCGGCCCAGGTTTTCATTGATCTCCAGCGATTCTCGGTACATCTGCTCGGCCCCGTCCAGGTCGCCGCGCTGGCCCATGATGATGCCGAGGTTGCCGTATTGGTTGGCCATGCCTTCGCGCCGCCCGAGG
>PUOI01000254.1 GCA_003552765.1 Candidatus Hydrogenedentota bacterium
AGCGGGCCGGTGAAGAAGTCGATAACCGAGGCGACCGGTTCCGGCAACTCATTGAAGGCCTCCGCCCCGATATCCATGAAGCGCTGGCTGGATTCGAGCACGTCCCGCAGCAGTTCGGTATAAAACGGCATGATGTCTTCGAAGGTGATATCGAACGCGCGCTCGGGGCCGTCGAGCCGCCATTCGAAGTCCCACTCCCCGTTATTGTTCAGATCGCCGCGGCGCACATCCAACAGGCCGTCGCCGGTGGTGTCCTCGTAGGCGTAGGCCGCATTTGCTTCGCCGTCCAGGTTGTAGTCCACATCGAGGTATCCGTATTGCGCGCCTGGCAAATGGAGGCGATGATCGTGAGGGTCATAGTAGAGCCGCAACGGCGCGTCAGGCGGCTTGGCTACTTCCACGCGATTGTTGAAAACCGAACACGCCGGCCCCCCGACTTGCGGGAAGTCGCCGTGTTTCGAGGCGTGGTTCAACACGCCTTCCCAGCGCTCTTCGGGTTCTTGTGAGGGATCGTTGTGCGTGTTGCTGTTGATCTCATTCCAAGTGAGCATGGCGTGGCCCCAGGGCGCCTGTTTCGAGAATTCGCGGGTATTGCCCCAATCCAGAACGGGATGCGTTTCGACGCCGCGAAGTTCGTACGTCGTTTCCGCCCAGTCTTCGGTGCTGAGGCCTTCCTCGGGCGGCAGGGCGGTGATGGAGAAGTCGAAGTTGCGCGTCATGCGCCCTTGGGCGCCGTTGTTGGCATCAATGCTGTAGCGCAGATTCTCCACCTCGTGGCCAACGGCGCTAATGCGCACAACCTCCTCGCTGTTGCCGTCGCCGTCGATGTCGTAGAACGCAAAGGGATCCTCCCAGACGTTGGTCCACTTCTCATCGTCTTCGGTAAGGCGGAACTGATAGAAAACCTCGTCGCCCGCAAAGTGCGTGCGCCACTGACACAACGCCTGATCGTAGTTCCCGTTTACGTCGAACCATAATAGGTTATCGTTGCCGATGTCTTCCGACCACCAAACCGTGAGATCGTCCTTGTCGTCGCCCCAGTTCTTGTCAAAGAAGATCCCCATGGCGTCGAGGTTGCCGTCGCCCCGGCGGTCCTGGTAATCGATCACGGTGTTTATGTAGCCGTCAGCTCCGCGATCGAAGAAATAGAGGTCGCTATTCCGGTCGCCCCGGCCCATTTCGTGCATGGCGCCGTCCTCGTCCATGACGCGCACGAGCACGGGTGATACCGTGTGGCGTGACGCGGTGTCGATGTACCACATCTCATTAATACGTCCATCGCCGTTGGTGTCGCGTTCTAGACGTTCGCCGGGCGGAAGGGCTTTTACCTTCTCGACCATCTCCTCGGGCAACGTACGCTCGATGCCGAACACGCGCTTAAACACGCTAGCGGATTCAGGCGTATCCCCGGCAATGGCCGGCGCGCCAAGCAAAAGCGCCAGTGCAACGCAAAGATTCTTCATGGTTAATCGCTCCTCGCCCTCAACACCGATTCACCGCCTAGGCTAGCCCGCGCCGGCTTTGCCAAGACCTTTTGCTCTCCCCCGGCACTACTCCCGTGAATGGCGCGCATGGGCGGTTCCATTGTCACTCCTCTAAGGCGCAGGTGTGGATTCTTGCCAAGTGCTGCAAACAACGTATCACACAGATTCGAGGGAGGGCAACTACCCGAATCGCCGACCCTTACTTTTTTGACGCAGGCCCGTAGGGAGGGCGGCGATGTGCGTCCCGCAGGGGGTTTTGTGTATACTACCCGCTGAATAGTCAATAGAGTTCTCATTTCCCGACTCCCAGTCTCTTAATTCTGAATTCCGGTCCGGATGGCGTCAATGTATCCCCGAGCGAAAAAGGCAGTGCTATTATGGTGAAGAGCTTATTGATTGACCCGGCGGAGGTGCGTAAGGCCAGCATCTTGCAATTGGGCGAAATACCCGTTAACACCTACTCCAAGTCCTTGCGGGAAGAGTTGGACTCGAACCCGGATGTCACGCCCGCGGCGTGTCTGCGCATCTACCGCGACATGCTTCTCATACGCGAGTTCGAGACGATGCTCGACCAGATCAAGAAGCAGGGCGATTACGACGGGATCGCGTACAAGCACGCCGGCCCTGCCCACCTCTCCATCGGGCAGGAGGGCGCCGCCGTTGGCGAGTGCTTCTATCTCACGGAGAAGGATCACATCTACGGGAGTCACCGCAGCCACGGCGAAGTGATCGCCAAGGGGCTCACCGCCATTAACTCCCTGAGTTCGGCTGTCTTGCGGACCATCATGGAAACCTACTTTGGCGGTTCGATCCTTCGCGTGATCGAGAAGAACGCGCCAAGCCCCAAACAGCTCCAGATTTCCAGCAACGGAAAGGCCTTGTTCAGCAGCGATGAGGAGGACGAGGCGGCCATTGACTACCTGCTGTACGGGCTGCTCTCCGAGATCTTTGGCCGGGAAACGGGATTCAACAAGGGCATGGGCGGCTCCATGCACACGTTCTTCATGCCCTTTGGCATCTATCCGAACAACGCCATCGTGGGCGGCAGCGCCGACATCGCCACGGGCGCGGCGCTGTACAAGAAGGTCCAGCAGCAAGAAGGCATCGCGGTGGCCAACATCGGCGATGCGTCCCTGGGATGCGGTCCCGTGTGGGAGGCCATGCAATTCGCCGCCATGGATCAGTTCACGAACCTGTGGGAAGACGGCTACCGCGGCGGGTTGCCCATGATCTTCAACATCATGAACAACTTCTATGGCATGGGCGGGCAACCCATCGGCGAGACCATGGGCTATGACCGCATCGCGCGCGCGGGGGCCGGCATCAATCCCGAAAAGATGCACGCCGAGTGCGTGGACGGCAACAATCCGCTGGCCGTCATGGAAGCCTACAAGCGCAAGATGCAGATCATCCAAGAAGGCGGCGGCCCCATCTTCCTGGAGTTGATGACCTACCGTCAGTCCGGCCATTCCCCCAGCGACCAATCCTCCTACCGCGATCGCGAGGAGATGGAACGCTGGCGTCAGGCCGGTCCCTTGAAGGAGTTCAGTCAGCAGCTTCAAGAGGCCGGCGTAGCGGACGAGGCGATGCTGGAGCAGATGGCGAACTACGCCAAGGAAAAGGTGACGACGGCCTGCACACTGGCCACGAACGACGCTCTCTCCCCGCGCATGACCCTCACGCCGCATCAAGGCGTGGCCCGCATGCTCTTCTCGAACAAAGTCGAGGAAGAATTGCCTGGCCTGGACCGCGATGACGCCGTACTTATTCCGCTGGAAGAGAACCCGCGCGTCAAGCAAATCGCCAAAAAATCGCGCAAGGGCGTCGACGAAAACGGCAAGACGCTCAAGGAAGCCCGGGCGGTCAGCTTCCGGGACGCCTTGTTCGAAGCGATTGTCCACCATTTCTATAACGATCCCCGTCTCGTGGCGTATGGCGAGGAAAACCGCGACTGGGGCGGGGCGTTCGCCGTCTATCGCGGCCTGACGGAGAGTCTCCCCTATCACCGGCTGTTCAACTCGCCGATTTCCGAGGGCGCCATCGTGGGCACGGCTGTTGGTTATGCCCTGGAGGGCGGCCGGGCACTGGCCGAACTCATGTACTGCGACTTCCTGGGCCGCGCGGGCGACGAAGTCTTCAACCAGCTCTCGAAATGGCAAGCGATGTCGGGCGGATACTGCCAGATGCCCGTGGTGCTGCGAGTCTCCGTGGGAAGCAAGTACGGCGCGCAGCATTCCCAGGACTGGACGGCGCTCTGCGCCCACATCCCCGGCCTGAAGGTGGTCTTCCCCGCCCGGCCCTACGACGCCAAGGGCATGATGGCCACGGCACTGAGCGGAAGCGACCCCGTCGTCTTCTTCGAGAGCCAGCGCATCTACGATCAGACCGAGATCTTCGCCCCCGAAGGCGTGCCCGCCGAATACTACCGCGTGCCCATTGGCGAGCCGGTGGTCGTGAAGGAAGGGACGGACCTCACCATCATGACCTACGGCGCCACGCTGTACCGGG
>PUOI01000379.1 GCA_003552765.1 Candidatus Hydrogenedentota bacterium
CCAATGGTTCGTGGATTCCACGGGCGACGGCAACGTGGGCTATCTGGCCGGCGCGGACTACCGGTATGGCCGCGAGGGGCAGGACGAAACAGGCGAGTCGCGCGCGCCGGAGCAGGCCGACATCCAAACAATGGGGTCTTCGGTCCAATGGCGTACGAAGGAGGTCGAAGAGGCCACCACGTATCCAGAAACCCCCTGGGCCATCCAGTTCACGGAGGAGACGTACCAGCAGGCTACTGAAGGCGAATGGAATTGGGAAACAGGCTTTTTCTGGCATCAAATCGACGAGTTCGAGAAGGCTCGCGACAACGGGTTGCGGGCCGTCTTCGGCAACTGGTCCTATCAGAAGAACCAAGTCCAGGATCCCGAGGAGGCGGCGCGATACGCCAAGCTTGAACTGGAATGGGTCGCCTACATCGCGGGCAAGCGCGCATCCCGCCGGTTGTTGGGCGACGTCATCCTTCAACAGCAGGACATCCAGGACCAACGGGAATTCCCCGACGCGGCCGTCACCACGACTTGGCCCATCGACCTGCATTACCCCACGGACTCCCAACTCGAGCATTTCCCCGGCGAGGAATTCCGGGCCGTGCACATCAACACGAACATCGACCCGTATCCGGTTCCGTATCGCTGCTTCTACTCGCGCAATGTGGACAACCTGTTCATGGCGGGACGAAACATCAGCGTCACGTACGTCGCGCTGGGAACGGTGCGGGTGATGCGCACCCTGGGAATGGTCGGCGAGGTCGTCGCAATGGCCGCGAGCGTTTGCAAACGCCACGGCGTCAACCCGCGCGCGGTCTACGAGAATCATCTCGACGAGTTGAAGGAACTCATGACCGAAGGAATACCCGAGCACACGGCAACCGCGTAACCACGAGCGCCCACTGGACGTTCAGGCCGCAAGGTTCGGCTCGGCATCTTGAAGGAAAAAGGGGGAAGCCCAAGCGGATGATCAATTCCGGGCTTCCCCCCATTGTGATCATTCGCCAGGCGACACACAAAGGACCCGTTCAACATGAACGACAAGCACTCCACTGGCTGGACACGGCGCGGTTTTCTGGCCGCCGTGGCTGCGGGAACGATGGGCGCGGGGCACGGTCTGGCGTCGCGGCCTTCCCTGCTTTGGGCGTCCACGGACAACGGCCTCGTGGTCGATGCCGATTTCCCCGGTGGCAACATCATCTTTGAGGAACAACGCGAGGACGCCCTCTATCTGAGGCAGGACCCCCGCGACACCGAAGGCTGGTGGTTCTACTGGTATTTCCGGGTTCAGGGCGCCGAAGGGCGCGAGCTGACGTTCCGCTTCACCGACCGCGACGTCCTCACCGCCGGGGGACCGTGCGTGAGCACTGACGGCGGCGAGACGTGGTCTTGGCAAGGACGGGAGTCCGGCGATCCGGAGTTCACGTACGCGTTCGCCGGCACGGACGAAGAGGTTCGTTTCTGCCTAGCGGTTCCCTACACGGAAGCCAATCTCAACCGTTTCTTGGAGAAACACGCGGATTCCCCCCACCTGCGCTTGGACCATCATGCCGACACCCGCAAGGGCCGCGCGATCGAACGGCTCCATGTGGGATGTATCGATAGCGAGCCACGCCACCGCATCTTGCTGACCGCACGCACCCACGCCTGCGAAACGATGGCGAGCTGGTCCATGGAGGGGCTGTTGGACGCGGCATTGGCGGACAACGAATTGGGCGCCTACTTCCGCGAAAACGTGGAGATCGCGGCCGTTCCGTTCATGGACAAGGACGGCGTCGAGGACGGCGACCAAGGCAAGAACCGCAGGCCCTATGACCACAACCGGGATTTCATGGGCGACAGCATCTATCCATCGGTTGAGGCGCTACGTGAATTCGGCTTGGCGTGGCCGGAAAGCAAGCTGCGCATCGGCATGGACATGCATTGTCCGTGGATACGCGGCGGCGGAGACGGTCCCGGCAGCAACGAGCGTATCTTTCTGGTGGGCCAGCCCGATGAAGCGCACTGGCGCGAACAGCAGGCCTTCTCGGAGATCGTGGAGGACGTGCAAACCGGTCCGTTGCGCCATTATGCGCGTCACAACCTCCCTCACGGCGAAACATGGAACACCCTTGAAGAACCCCGGACTTGCTCCCGATGGATGGCCGGCCTGGAAGACATCATGCTTCCCACCACCATCGAAATCCCTTATGCCATCGCCGCCGGGCGTGACGGGAGCATCGAGGAAGTTACCGCGGACTCCGCCCGCGCGTTCGGAGAGGACCTCGCAAAGGCCATGCGCGTCTATTTGGACGATAGGTGCGCGTGAATGTACCGTAGTACCTCCTCAGCCCCTGATTTGTGGATACCCCGGTTGCGTCAGACACAGCCTGATATGCTGTCACAAATTAAACCCATCCCGTAGGGATGACAGCTGGTAGCCGGGGGTTGAGGCCGCATGCGATAGCATGCGGGCGATACCCCCGGAATCAGATACACCCAATACCGACCCCTTTAGGGGTCGTAGAACCCTTGTGCGCCTAGCTGCTGCGACCCCTACCGGGGTCGGTGGGTGGGGTGGCTAGCGATCCTGGGGTATCGCGCGCTGCGCGCGCTTCAACCCCAGGCTACTATCTGTGACCCCTTTGGGGTCTTTAGATGTTCACCCACGCATGGAGACAACGCTGTAGGGTTCCGTTTGAACTCCAACCGGAGTGAATCGTGGGGCGCAGGGCCGCGTTATCCACAGATTACGGGCTGAAGAAGTATTGAGCGCTCTTCTGGCTCAACGCGCTTGTCTCATCGCCGAGCTTGGACAAGGGCGGCCGGGTCTTGGCGGTAGTACCGTTGGAGAAGCTTGTACAGGGCGGGGTGGGCTTCGCGGAAGGCCGTGGGCGCCATGAAGAACGTCTCGGTGGCGACGGCGAAGAACTCGGCGGGGTCGGTGGCGCCATAGGGATCCATCAGTGTCTCGGCGCCTATCTCCGCTGCCTGTTCGAGCCGCTCGAATTCGCGCCGGCATACGCGGCTCCATTCGTCGTGGAGATCCGCATCCGGCAACAGTGGGACGCCGTCCATGTCTCCCGACTCCCAGTCGAGCTGGTGCGCGAACTCGTGCAGAATGACGTTGCTGGGACCCCAGTCCTCCGGCGGATGGAGCACGCTTTCCCACGACAGGACCACTGCTCCCCGGTCCCATGACTCGCCCTCCCGCGGATCGGGATCGGCCGCGACGACGCCGTCCGGCCCTTCTTGTTCGTCGGGCGCGAGAAAGGTCTCTGGATAGACAAGCACCGATTGAAGCAGGGGAAAGAAGTCATGGCCGAGGTGGAGCAAGAGCAGGCACGCGTGGCCCGCGACGGCAAGCCGGATTTCATCCGTCAAGCGCAGTCCGCCGCATCCCTCAAGGTTCTTCTCCGCCAGAAAGATTTGAACGAACCGTTCCAAGCGCTCGCGATCGTCCTCCGGAAGGTAGGGATACAAGGCTACATGCCCTTCGAGATGATCCCGCCAGTGTTCGGGAAACGGCTCGGCCATGAGGGCTTCGCGGCGGCGGCGCTTCGTTTGGAAGAGGCTCGAAAGCCATTTCATCGCGGGCTTCACAATCTATATCAGACGCGGCGGGGGAACGGGTAATCTACCCCAGCTTATGGCGATCCGGGCTGGACGATACCGCCCGCAACGGGCGAAAGATAAGGACAACGGCGAGGCAAACCGCTAGCGTGCCCGCAGTGGTTATGACGTTGACGACTTGGCGGCTACGGGACTTGCCCGTCTTGCACCAATGGGCGAAGTGCTCGCAGTTATTCCGCAACAGACTGTAACCGGATTCGCCCAACCGGCTGACCGCGCGGGCCAGAACGAGGTCGGGGTCATCGCACCGCGCGTAGGACACGACATCCGCGAGGCCGCCGCGCGTGAACATCTCCATCGGCGTCCGCCGCAACACCGCGTTGCGTTTCTCCGCCTCCTCTCCCACATAATGGATGACCGTGCCATCGCCGCAATCAATGCCGTGATGC
>PUOI01000578.1 GCA_003552765.1 Candidatus Hydrogenedentota bacterium
CTCGCGCCGTCGCCTTTGGCCGGGGCACTAAGGAAGAGCAAGTCGCACGGCAACCGGTGCGCGAACTCGGTCTCGAAAGCCATGTCGTCTTCCCAGGGTACGCCGGCGGCGATGACTATGTGGCCATGCTGAAGGCGTTGAACTGCCTGGTCTACCTTGTCCCCGGCAGCGACGGGACCTGCCGCGCTGTCCGCGAGGCCATGGCGCTTGGGGTCCCCGGCGTCGTCGCCGATCGCGGCATGTTACCCGAAATCGTCACCCACGGCGCCGACGGCCTGGTCTTCGACGGCTCCGCGGAGAGCCTCTTCGAAGCCCTCCAGCAACTCGCCAACGATCCCTCCAACCGGCATCGCCTCGGCCAGAATGCCCTCCAAAAAGCCCAGACTCACTACGCCCTCCCCGCCCAAGCAGCGGCGGTAAGAGGCGTCTACGAGCACGTACTCGAGGGGTAAGGCATTTGGCGGCCATGCCGGCCGATGGGATACAATGCGCTAACGTTTGCATAAGAGTTCACAGGAAGACGTTCCCCATGAAGCGCGCAATTCACGCTCGACAAGCCGCATTGCCAGGGATGTGCCCAGTCGAGCAAGCCCTCGATTCATTCTCGCTAGCCCCCGTCGAAGAACGAGGGGCCGTCTTCACGCGCCGGGAAGTGGTGGAGTTTATCCTTGATTTGGTGGGATATGTCCCGGACCGGCCACTGCATCAACAAGCGCTTCTCGAACCTTCTTTTGGGTATGGGGATTTCCTTTTGGTGGCGGTTGAACGTCTAGTAGCGGCTTGGCGCGCCCATGCGCCCGAGGCGCCCGCTGACGAGCTAGCGCCATGCATCCGGGCCGTTGAACTTCATCGGAAATCGTTCTCGGAAACGCAGGAAAAGCTTATTGAACAACTGCGCACGGCTGGTGTCGAAGAAGCCCAGGCCCAGCGGCTAGCTGGCGAATGGCTTATTCACGGCGACTTTCTCCTCACGGATTTCCCAGCAACGTTCGATTACGTTATCGGAAATCCACCGTACGTCCGCCAGGAGCGTATTCCTGATGCACTCATTGCCGAGTACAGGCAACGATACAGCACCCTGTTCGATCGCGCCGATATCTACATCCCCTTCATTGAGCGATCGCTCGATCTGCTCTCCCCGAAGGGAACCCTAGGTTTCATTTGCTCCGACCGATGGATGAAGAACCGTTATGGCGGCCCCCTCAGGCAAATGGTCGCCAACGGATATCACCTAAGGACCTACGTCGACATGGTGGATACCCTAGCGTTTCACTCCGACGTGATCGCGTATCCGGCCATCACCATCATCAGCCGGGAGAAGCCAGGCCCAACCCGCATTGCGCGCAAACCGGCTATCACAAAACCCGCACTGAACGGACTTGCTCGCGCCCTACTTGGTACGTCATCCCCGAATGCGAACGGGGACGTAACAGAGATAGCAAGCGTAGCCAACGGCCCCCAGCCCTGGATATTGGAGTCGTCCGTTCAAGAGGCTTTGCTGCGGCGCCTGGAGCGCGACTTTCCCACCATAGAAGATGCGGGATGCAAGGTCGGCATCGGCGTGGCTACTGGCGCGGATAAAGCCTTCATCGGTCCGTACGATCAACTCGATGTCGAGGAAAGCCGCAAACTTCCCCTCGCCATGACAAGAGACATAGTGTCAGGGCATGTTCAGTGGCGTGGACTTGGAGTTGTTAATCCGTTCTCTGACGAAGGCCGGCTAGTAGAACTTGAGCGCTATCCTAGACTTAAACGTTATCTCGAAGCGCACAAGGAACAAATCGCGAAGCGCCACATCGCCCGAAAAGCGCCCAGCAATTGGTACCGGACAATCGACCGCATCCATCCCCCACTCGCATCCACGCCTAAGTTGCTGATTCCAGACATTAAGGGGGAGGCACAGATCGTCTACGAGGAAGGCCGGTTGTATCCTCACCATAACCTCTACTACATTACCTCGAACGAATGGGATCTGCGGGCGCTTCAGGCCGTGCTTCTCTCTGGCATCGCACGTTTGTTTGTGGCTACCTATTCAACCCGAATGCGAGGCGGATACCTGCGTTTCCAGGCGCAGTACTTAAGGCGAATCCGCTTGCCCCGCTGGTCTGACGTCGCGGCAGATACAATGAACGAGCTTATTGCCGCCGCGTCGGAAGGTGACATTATGGCCTGTAACGACGCCGTATATAGACTATATGACCTCACAACCCAAGAGCGTGCGGCCCTCCGCGGCGGAAACACTCAGTAAAGGATCTCCCCGCCTTGGCAATTAATCTGGCGAATCATGAGCCGAAAGCGCGCGAGGCGATAAAGGCCTTTTGGGGTAACCGGCAAAAAGCCCAGGAAGAACAACGGGAGTCGGGGCGCTCAGACCAAGGGGAACGCGCGGGTGTCACAGCCGGGAAGAACATGGACGGGTTTATTGCCCTGGTCCAGGATGTCGTGACGGCTAACGGCTTGGACCGCCATTGTGTTCATCTTGATCGACAGGTAGTCTCCCTTCCCGGCTACTTCCGGCCAACCAAGCTATGGGACGTGGTTGTTGTCAACGAAGGACGACTCGTGGCCGTACTTGAATTCAAGAGTCAAGTCGGCCCTTCCTTTGGCAACAACTTCAATAACCGGGTGGAAGAGGCCATAGGAGCCGCGCACGATCTGGGAACAGCTCTCCGGGAGGGCGCATTTGGCGAACAGACTCCCCCGTTCGTGGGCTGGTTGATCCTTGTGGAAGACGCGGAAAGCTCCAGACGGCCCGTACGCGCGATCTCGCCCCATTTTCCTGTGTTCCAAGAGTTCGACAACGCATCGTATGCCGATCGCTATCACATACTATGCCGCAAGTTGATTCACGAACACCTTTGTTCAGCGGCTTCTGTTCTCTTATCCCCGCGCTCCGCCGTAAACACGGGAGAATATTCCGAACTCAGCCCGCTAACTGGTCTCCACTACTTCGTTAGGGAACTGGCGGGCCACATCGCAGTGGAAGCAGCACGCCACAGTCCTTAACTAAGGGCGGGGCGCCCGTGGACACCCCGCCCTTATTCGGCCTACCTCCGGATACGGCGGACGCCGTAGGCGGCGCCGAATAGCGTCAGCAGGCTCAAGCCCAACGCACCAGGAGCTGGCGCGAAGTCCATGAATCGCACCTCGACCATATGTGTTTCCCTAACTAAGGGATACTCGGGGTGAGTTACCTCGACCATGTACGTCCCCGCATCGTATTCGCTTACATTCATGAGCGCAAGTTCCGGCCCGCTTTCAATTTCCTGGTTTGTTTCGGTGAAGATCCACCTGACTCTAGCCTCCTCTTCGTATTCCGCGTAGATCAACACGGAGAGCACAATATCATCACCTTCCGAAGCGGGAACCAGGGAACGGGGCCACATCTCGACGAGGTCGGGCGGTTCCGCACCCCCCACGGATAGCCAGATGGAGACCTCGCTTCCGGCTTCGGCCGATGCTCCCCCCCAAGGCTCCTGGTAGGAAACATGGCCCTGGGGCGGGGTATGGGCAACCTCAAACCTCACTTCACCCAGACGGAAACCGGAGGCTTCGAGTTCGGCTTCCGCATCGTCTCGGCGCAAACCCCACAAGTGGGGAACGACGTCGGTGGTCCCTGGCTCAGGTCCGTCCGAGACCACGAGAGCGACTTGGCTATCCGCCAGGACCGGCTCCCCAGCCCGCGGGGATTGACTGATAACATGCCCTCGACGCACCTCAGAGCTGTATTCATACCGTATGTTGCCCACACGTAGTCCTTCTTCCTGCAGGAGCGCCTCCGCCTCGCCCCGTCTCATCTCCACGACATCGGGCACAAAGACAGCGTCGGGGTCGAGCCCGGCCGAGACAACGAGGTCCACCCGGCTGTCCGGGACCGGGTCCCCTGGCGCGGGCGATTGGCTGATTACACGCCCTTCAGGAACATCAAAGCTGTAGTCATAGATTATCCCGTCCTCATACCAAACTAGCCCTTCGTCCC
>PUOI01000612.1 GCA_003552765.1 Candidatus Hydrogenedentota bacterium
CGGCGCACGCCAGGCGCGCTACGTTGGACGGGCAAAGACCAGACTGCAATGGCTACTTGCCGCCACCGTCGCCAATCTCACCTTGGCCTTGGGCTTCCGCAAGCGCCAAGGAACCGGAAATTACCCCCATGGCGCCCCCGAGGCCGCCTGCATGGCCCTCCAATACCTGCGCACAACGCTCAACACCGCCCTCCAGCGCCTCACCCGCCCAATCAAGCCCAACTCGGACCCGATCATACACAACTGTCCTATGGCGGCATAACACCGTTCACTGGGTCTCTCTGTTGCCAAAAAGGGCGGTTTCTGGCCGGGCTTCTAGGGCAAGCAAAGCGCAGCCCTAGGTTCGCGGGCCACCCACGAAATCGGTCCTGAAGGGACCGGGGAGAGCATTGCGCCTTTCTTCCGTCCCTTCAGGACGAATATGCGAGAGAACGTCCACCCTGGGGCTGCGCTTCGCTTGCCCCAGGCTACTCGCTATCGCGCCTCTGGCGCGGGTTTGGCCCACGATCCGATAAGGCCTTTGATCCAAGCCGTTTCCAAGACCTGTGCATGTCAGGCCAAGTCACGACGCAATCGGGAAATCCACAAATCCAGGGCGGACCCCGTCACCTCGGCCGTTCTGGAAGCCGCCCCTCAGTGATGCGAGAAGCAGCGCTCAAGGCTGAACACCATCGTGGCGCCGGCTTCGTTGCAGGCCTGAATGGCGTCGTAGTCGTTGACGCTTCCGCCGGGTTGCACAAAGGCCCGTACACCGGCTTTCACCGCTACATCCACGGCGTCGCGGAACGGAAAGAAGCCGTCGGACGATAACACAGCTCCTTCGAGGGACTCCGTGCCCTGATACTTCTGGCCCGCCTTCGCCAAGGCCTGCTCCACGGCGCCGACGCGATCTTGCTCGCCGGTGCCCACGGCCAGCGTCTGACCGTTCCGGGCAATGACGCAGCCATTGGACCGCACGTGAATGTTCACATACCATGCGAAGAGCAGGTCGTCGAGTTCCCGTTCCGTGGGTTGGCGATCCACGTCGATGCGGCCCTTCTTGCGGTGCTCGTTGTAGGCCGGTTCGAAATCCTCGGGCGACGTGATCCGGCTGAGATAGGGTTTCGCCAGCACCAGGCTGCCGTCGTCGAACATCTTGACTTCGCTCGCCTCACAGGCGTCGCCCATATAGCGGGGCAGCCGGCTGAACTCGGGAAGGCGGATGACGCGGATTTCCTTGTTCCGGCCGAACCGTTCGAAGTCCTTCAAGGCCGCCAAGGCTTTGTCACTGAACGCCGGCGCGGCCACGCCTTCCACGATGCTCTCCATGATGGCTTCGGCCGTGGCGGCGTCCACTTCGGTGTTGAAGACCACGACACTGCCAAACGCCGCTTGGGCGTCCGCGTCGCGGGCGCGCCGGTACACCTCGGCCAACGCCATTCCGTCGATTTCCATCGCGACCCCGGACGGGTTGCAGTGCTTCATAACGGCGCAGCTCGCCGTGGGCATGTACTTCAGGATGCCGACCGCGTGATGCATGTCCTCGATGTTGGTCTGGGACAAGCCGCTCTTGCCTGATTTGAGGACCTCGTAGTCTCCAAGCACAAGCCCTTGCCGGTCCGCGGGGCGGTAGAACGCCGCGGGCTGGTGCGGATTGGTGCCGTAACGGAGGTCCTCGACCTTTTCGTAGCGCCGTCCGAGCAGCTCAAAGCCGTCTGGGAAATCGCCCTCGGTCCGGGTGCGGTACATCTTCTTGATATCGTCGCTAGCCATAATGCTCAACCTTTCCAATGCCGTCTTCCCGGAAAAAGAACACGCCTGGGCAGCCGTATCCTTACTTCCGGCGCCCAGGCGAGCGGCATTGCGTCTCCGCGCCGCTTCCCCGTGGTCTATTCCACGTCGCGTCGCCAGTCACGGCGCGGTAGCTAATCTTGTGTGAAGGGTATGCTGCCACACCCCGCCGGCAAAGTCAACGTAACGCCCGTTTCGCAATCGCCGCCAGAGTGGGCCATGAGGTCTTGCAGCCGGTCTATTCTTGTTCGAAATCCTCGCGCCAGCCCGCGATGTCCGCCTCTTCATGATCGCCCGTGAAGACGACGGTGCGGTAGTGGAGGGTCCAGACTTCGCCTTCCGCCAACGACACGGAATCGTCCACAAAATCGAATTGAGTCGGGGACATGAACCCGTAATCTCGGTTGAACCACGGCGCCGGGTAGCCGGGGTTGTCCGAGTGTTGGATGATGGCGACGCCCTCGGTCTCGCCGTGATGGTCGCCATAGTAGGCGTTCCAAGCCGCGCCACTGTGACCCCGCGTCTCTTCTTCGTTCTGGTTCCCCTCGGAATCCACGATGGTCCCCGTACCAAGCGCCGCCTGCTCCTCCGTGCTATGGTCAGCATCGCCCACGGACAGTTCGGGGCGCATGCGGGCGCTAAAGAACGAGTGTCCCGTCGGCCCCACTTCAAGATCCTTCAAGACCTCAAACTCGAATTCAAAGTCTAGAATGCGCACGTCCGGCGAAGGGGCCGAGATGGTGACCGTCCGCGTGTCGCGAAGCTGATGGGCATCTTCGTCCGGCACGATCCAATCGCACTCGTCCCGCAATACGACCACGTCGGCGGTATCCTCGACGATTTCCGGGTTGCGCGAAAAGACTTGGCCTGTCCCCAGTTCATGCCGGGGCTGCCAGTAATTCCCCCGCTCGACGCTTTCCGAGCGCACCCAATCCAGGCGGATGTACAGGGAGCTGTGGTGCGGGTACGGCTCCTGATCCCACGCCGTCACGCTTTCTCCCGTCGCCGGGCCATTCACGGGATAGAAGAATGGGTACTTGTGTTCTTCGCCAAACTTATAGGCCGTGAACTCTTCCCCGTCCACCGTCACCACAATTCGGTCGTCTTCCATTGATGCGCCAACGGACTGTGCCTCTTGGCCAGCGGCCGTGACCGACGCCAGGGCAAACCCCAACGCGAGTACAGGTGTTGCGATACGCGCTACGTTTGTTTTCATGGTGCTTGTTCTCCTTCTGTTTTGGGTTCAGGCGCTTGTGGCTCCGTTCTCCCCGTAGTGGCTCCCCAAGAACACAACGGTTGGTGGAGCGCCCAACGAAAGTCAACGGAGCCGCTGTGTTTAACTCCAAATGCTTTCCCAATAACACCATCGTAGCACGCGGCAGTGAGACAAGGAAAGCCCAAATCGCCGAACACCGCCGGCCAATCCATGCTGAGTTCTTTGCTGCTAGCGTGTGAATTATGAAACAGAAGTTGGCCTTACCCCCTATTAAGGGCTTAACACCGGCATCTTGCCAGTACTCGGTCTCCGTCTGCTAAACCGCGCTACGGTATAACGAATCCCTAACCGGCAAGGGGGGGAACGCGGCACGGTTTAAGTTAGGCGGTAGGAGGCGGCTTGGAATACACAAGCGGTCCATGGGGAGAGGAGAAGTGATTCCGCAAACCACAATATATAGTTCGAGAGGCGCTGACTCGAATCAGGGTCTAGCCACAATATAAGGGCGCTTAAAGGCTATCCCCACTATATGGGAAAGAAATTTTCCCCAACCGCTTGATTTCTTTTCTGAAAACGCTTGACATGGCCCACATGATGTGGTATGTTATGTCCGGTGTCTGAAATCACCGGGGCGTTTTGGGGGACCGGCCGCTCGTCTCCATGTAGTTCGCACCGCAACCCAAGAAGCCGGTAGCTCCCCCAAGGCGCCCGGAGGCCTTGCCTAGCCCAAGTTAAGAGCCTCGACCCTAAAATAGTCCGTGACCCTCTTGCACCTAACCTAACACGGAATGCCGATTTCAGACACCCCCCGCATCGGAGCGGCGGGTTCCCAAGGCCCGCCGCTCCTCCTCCCAATAGCAACCACGCCAGGCTATCAGCCCGTGATTCATGGCCTGGAAGGCCATGTCACCTCTTGGCGCGTACACTTCGACGGTCAACACGGTTACGCTGGCGGCTGTACCTTATCGGGCGCGGTTTGATACG
>PUOI01000043.1 GCA_003552765.1 Candidatus Hydrogenedentota bacterium
GAGCGCCTGGTGCGGGGCGACATATTGGATGGGGAACGGCTTCGCGACGTGATGCTGGATCACAAGACGGAGGCGGTGATGCATTTCGCCGCGCTGGCGTCGGTGCCGGAATCCATTGTGCAGCCTGAGCGGTATTACCGCGTGAACGTGTTGGGAACGAAGAGCGTGCTGGACGCCATGCGGGATTGCGATGTCGCTCTCATCCTGTTGAGCAGCACGGCGGCCACGTTTGGTTTTCACGCCGAGATGCCGCTCACGGAGGAGTCCCCTCAGACGCCCGCGGTGCCCTATGGCACGACAAAGCTGGCCTCGGAGTGGATCATCAAGGATTACGCCAAGGCCTATAATCTTGGCTACGGCCTGCTGCGGTATTTCAACGCGGCGGGAGCGGATCCCGATGGAGCGCACGGCGAATCCCGCCGGGAAGAGACGCATCTGATCCCGTTGACGCTGGCGGCGGCGTTGGGTCAACGCGAGAAGCTGTACATTTACGGCGGCGATTTCGATACGCCCGATGGTACCTGCGTGCGCGATTACGTTCACGTCCACGACCTTGCTCAAGCCCACGAATTGGTCATCGAAAACATTGAGCCCGGCATCGGCAGGGCGTACAATCTGGGGTCCGGCACGGGCACCACGGTACTCGAGGTGCTGAACGCATGTGAACGCGCCACGGGCCAATCCATCCCGCACGAAATCGTCAACCGTCGGCCGGGCGATCCGCCTGTGCTTGTGGCGAGTTCAAAGCGCATCCAAGAGGAGCTGGGTTGGGAACCGGCGTTTCCTGGGATTGACGACATTGTGGGGACCGCGTGGAAGTGGCATTCGAGCCACCCCCATGGGTACGGCGAGAAGACGCCATGCCCGGGTGTGGTTCCGGAAATGCCGTGAGAGGTTCCGCGATGACCGGAAAGGAAGAGCGCGGCGATAGCGCAACGGAACGCGGCTATGTGCTCATCATGCCGTGCCGCGATGAAGCCGCCTACATCCAGCAGACGATCGATTGTATCGCGGCGCAGACGATTCTTCCGCAAGAGCTGGTCATTGTGGACGACGGCTCAACCGACGACACCGGCCGAATAGCGGACGCCGCCGCCGAGGTCCATCCGTGGATCCAAGTGATCCACCGCCCGGATCGGGGCGAGCGCAAGGTTGGCGGTGGCGTGGTGGAGGCCTTCTATGCGGGCTACGAGGCCCTTCGGACCAACGACTATGTGTACCTGTGCAAGATCGACGCCGACGTAACCTTCGCCCTGGACTACTTCGAGCGCATCATGGCCCTGATGGAGGCCGATCCCCGCCTCGGCGCGGCCAGCGGCAAGGTGTTCAACCCGGTCGATGGCGCCTTCCACGAAGAGCGCATGGTTCCCGAGATGGTGTCGGGCCAGGTCCGCTTCTTCCGGCGGGAATGCTGGGAAGAAATCGGCGGCTTCGTGCCCGAGGTCATGTGGGACGGCATCGACTTCCACCGCGCCCGCATGTTCGGCTGGAAGACGGGGAACTTCCCGGACCAGGAACTGCATATCCTGCATCACCGGCTCATGGGCTCGTCTCACCGCAGCATCTTCCACGGCCGTTTGCGCTGGGGGGCGGGCCAGTGGTTCATGGGAACCCATCCCCTTTACATCCTCGCCAGCGGCGTCTACCGCATGGGAGACCGGCCCCGCGTCATCGGCGGGCTGCTCATCATCGCGGGCTATTTTCGCGCCATGCTCACGGGCAAACGGCGCTACGACGATCCCGTCTTCCGCAAACACCTCCACGCTTGGCAATTGCGCCGCCTCGGCCTGAGCTGGCTCGCGCCAACAGTGGAAGCGCCCTCTCGCGAGAAATCGACCCTGCCAGAATAGCCCGTGAACGGCTGTAGACGCAATGCGCATAACGCCATCTTTGTGTTACACTCTGCCCAAAGCTGTTGAACAGAGTCGGTTGGAGTTGTGTTCAAGGTTGACGCTTAATGGAGCAGGAAGGTTGCGTGGAATTGCTTAATTTCGCCGAAACCGGCGTGGTTCGGAAGCCGTCGGTCGCGGAAATGGCCGAGGTTCAAGCCCTTGTGGAAAAGGCCGCGCAGGCTGGCGCCGTGCTGCCTCGCACCGAGGAAGAATACTACGAACATCTCCGCGATTTCCTTGTATACGCGGACGAGCACGGCGTTGGCGGCTGTTGCGCGCTCCACTTGGATATGGCCACCCTTGCGGAGATACGCTCCCTGGTTGTCCGCCCGGATTTACGCGGCGCGGGCGTGGGCCGGAAGCTGTTGGAAGCCTGCATGGAGGAAGCGCGCGCGCTCGGTATTGCGCGGGTGTACGCCTTGACTCGGGTGCCGGCCCTCTTCGTGAAGCTCGGGTTTCATGAAGTGGACAAGCGGGAACTGCCGCACAAGGTCTACAAGGACTGCGTCCGCTGCCCCCTCTTTCCGGGCTGCGACGAGAGCGCCATGGTCCGGGATCTGCCCGTGGAGACGCCGGCGCATGACGCGAATTGAAGAGAGGAAAAAGGTTTGATGGCGGAGCAACTCCTGGGCACGGTGGGTTTCCTAGGCTTGGGCAACATGGGCCGGGCCATCCTGTGCGGTCTCCTCGAACAGAAGACCGTCGCGCCCCGGCAGGTGGTGTTTTACGACCCGCATGGGGAGCGGCAACGCGAAGGGCTGCGGCTCGGCGCGACGCATGCGGAAGGCCCCGCTGAACTCGCCCAGGTCAGCGACGTCCTGTTGCTCGGGGTGAAACCCCAGCAAATGGGTGACGCGCTCAGCCAAGTGGCGCCGGGATGTCATGACGGTTTGCTCGCCATTTCCGTCGCCGCGGGCATTTCGACGCGGTTCATCGAGGACCGTCTCGGTCCAGCCGTACATGTGGTTCGCACCATGCCCAACACGCCGGCGCTCGTAAATGCGGGGACCACCGCCTTCGCCTTGGGCCAGGGCTGTCCTTCTTCCGCGGCGCCCATTGTGCGCACCATCTTCGAGGCGGTGGGCATTGTCGAGGAGGTGGCCGAGGACCGGATGGATGCGGTGACTTCCCTGAGCGGGAGCGGACCGGCGTACTTTTTCTACATGGTCGAATGCCTCACGGCGGCCGCGGTTGCCGAGGGTTTGCCGCGTGAGCAAGCCGCGCGTCTCGCCGGACAAACGCTTATGGGCGCCGGGACCTTGTTAACGCAGTCCGGTGAAGACGCCGCCGATCTCCGCCAACGCGTGACGTCGAAAGGCGGCGCCACCGAGGCGGCCCTGGAGCAACTGCGAAAGCTTGATCTCGAAAACACCGTGCGGGAAGCCGTGCGCGCCGCCGCCAACCGGAGCAAGGAACTTGGCGCGGGGGGGTAGTACGTTTCTGACGGGATCGCCCGCATGCTATAGCACGCCGGCCGTTGCCATGGATGGACGTTGGCAACGGTTCAGATGATGAAAGGCCTTGGCCGATAGTGGGCCAAACCCGCGCCAGAGGCGCGATAGCAATTACCCTGGGGCAAGCGAAGCGCAGCCCCAGGGTACATGTGCCCGCATATCCGTCCTGAAGGGACGGAAGAAAGACGTGGCGCTTGGTGCTTCGGTCCCTTCAGGACCGATTTCGGTGGTGGCCCCGTGACCTGGGACTGCGCTTCGCTTGTCCCAGGCTACTCGCTATAGCGCTTTCAGCGCCTTACACGGCTACGGCTGAGCCATGGTTCCCAAAACGCGATATACCGCAGGCGCGTCAAGCTCGAACTGCGAAGTTACATAGGGGACACCATGCATTGGCCACACCCATTAGGTCCACGAAGCGCAAAGGATTATGGCGGAACCGGCTTGAGGGATGTTCAAGCTCGTGCACACTCCTAGCTGTCGATCAGGGATAATGAATACACAGGCGTCTCACGCCGTTTAGTCTCATAAAAGGAATAACCTCATGAAGTGGATGCTCGGATTACTGCTTGCAAGCGTGTTGGGCATGGCCGCCGTTTCGGCGGAGTCCC
>PUOI01000127.1 GCA_003552765.1 Candidatus Hydrogenedentota bacterium
GATGGTCCCGGCCTCCACCCGGTCGCCCCGGTTCACGATGGGCCGCTGGTTGATACAGGTATTCTGGTTGGAGCGCACATACTTCTTTAGCCGGTATTCATCGACATCCGCGCGGAAAGGATTCTCATTCTCCAGGTCGGTCGCTTCCGCCTCCTTCCGGACGCGGATCAGCTCACTGTCCACGTATTCGACCACGCCTGCGCGTTCGGCCCGGACGACGGTGCCCGAGTTGCGGGCCGTCACTTCCTCAAGGCCGGTGCCCACCAGCGGGGCCTCGGTCCGAAGCAACGGCACGGCCTGGCGCTGCATGTTCGAGCCCATCAGGGCCCGGTTGGCGTCGTCGTGCTCAAGGAACGGGATCAAAGCCGCCGCCACGCTCACCAACTGCTTGGGCGAAATGTCCATGTAGTCGACCTGCTTGGGATCGATGTTCGGAAAGTCGTCGCGATGGCGCGACAGCACCTGCGGGTTCACGAAACGCTTCTTCTCGTCCAGCGGCGCGTTCGCCTGCGCAATGACGTAGTTGTCCTCGTCGTACGCGGAAAGCGACTCCACCTGCTCCAGCACCACGCCGTTTTCCACTTTACGGTACGGCGTCTCAAGGAACCCGTAGTTGTTCAGCCGCGCATAGGTGGACAACGACGCCATCAAGCCAATGTTGGGTCCTTCCGGCGTCTCGATGGGACAGATCCGGCCATAGTGCGTGGGATGAACGTCGCGCACCTCGAAACCGGCCCGTTCCCGGCTGAGGCCGCCCGGCCCCAATGCGCTCAAACGGCGCTTGTGCGTGAGTTCGGCCAGCGGATTGATCTGGTCCATGAAATGGGAGAGCTGGCTTCGGCCGAAAAAGTCCTTGATGACGGCGCCCACTGGCTTGGGATTGACCAGATTCTGCGGGGTGAGCTGTTCCTCTTCTTGGTAGTTCATCCGTTCGCGGACCGTTCGCTCCATCCGCACCAAGCCGATCCGCACCTGATTGGCCAAGAGTTCGCCCACGGCCCGGACGCGCCGGTTGCCCAAATGGTCGATGTCGTCCTCGACCCCCTGGCCGCCGCGGAGCCCCACCAAATACTGAAGGGTTCCCACCACATCCTCTTTCGTGAGAACCTTGGTCTCCTGCGGGATTTCCAATCCAAGCTTGCGATTGATCTTGTACCGGCCCACGGGTGCGAAATCATACCGGCTGGCGTCAAAGAACGTCTTTTGGAAGAACGAGCGCGTCGTCGCGTCCGTGGCGGGATCGCCCGGCCGGATGCGGGCGTAAATCTCCCGGTAAGCATCGTCCTGCGTCTGAGTCTTGTCCAGGTTCAACGTCTTGATCAGCGAGGCGTCCCGCAAAAGATCCTCGTGCTTGATCAAGGCGAAGGACTTCACGCCGGAGCCAAGAATGCGGCCGATCCCGGCCTCGGTCAACTCCTCGCCGGCGTCGGCGAGCACCTCGCCTGTTTCCTCGTCGATGATGTCCTGCGCAATGACCCGCCCAACCAAGTCCTCGGACTCGTAGCTCTTGTTGCCGATCTTGATCTTGGTCTTGCCGGGCTTGGCCTCTTCCGTGCCGTAGAAGAGGGCGATGATATCTTCGTTTTCCTCAATACCAAACGCCCGCAAAAAGGCCGTGGCATGAATCCGGGATTTCCGGTCCACGGTTAGCCAAATCACGTCGTTAATATCATATTCGAATTCAAGCCACGCCCCCCGGTACGGGATGATGCGGGCCGTCAGTAGCGATTTCCCATTTTGATGCTGCTTGCGCTCAAAGCTCACGCCCGGCGACTTGTGGAGCTGACTCACGATCACCCGCTCCGCGCCGTTGATGATGAAAGTGCCCGTCTGGGTCATCATGGGCAGTTCGCCCAAGAACACCTCCTGCTCCACCATCAAGCGCTCGCGCTGCTCTCCGCTCGAACCCACCTCTTCGTAACGCGCCAACCGCAGCGTGGCCTTCAACGAGGCCGCGTAGGTCACGCCGCGCTCTTGCGCCTCTTCCACGGTGTACTTGGGCGGCGCGAACGAGTAATTGACGAATTCTAGGCGCGTAAGCCCATTGGGAGACACGATCGGGAACAGATCCAGAAAGACTTCTTGGAGCCCTTTCGGTTCCCGCTCATCGGGCGGCACATCCCACTGGAGAAACTCTTCATACGACTTAATCTGGATCTCAATGAGGTCCGGCAACTCCATTTCGTCGGGAATTCGGCCCAGAGAAGGACGGTTGTTCATTTGCTTGGGAGCTACAGCCATGGGAATTCCTCTTTTGCACTGCCTAGACGGTATTACGTATGCTCATGCGCCGGGCGGCGCACACAGGCGCGAGAAGGGATAAAGCACGCCCTGAAACGGCGCGCGTGGTAAAGGCACACTTCGCCTCTCTGAAGGGACACAGGCCCGCACTTTACCAAATCACAACACCAATGTCAAATGCTTGGCGCGCATCCGAATCACCGGACCACGCACGACGTCCCACGGAACAACATCCCCCTTGATCTTTATTCAAGACGGGATCAAAGGGGGATGTCAATGCCCCGCGCACCGCCTTATCCGGCGATCGGACCCGGACCTCGCGTAAGAACCCGCCTTCTCACGCGTTCTGCGAGCGGAAAAGCGCGCTGCCTTGTTGTTTCACATATTTCTGAACTGCTTCGGCCCCTGGCAGCCGGTCAGGCGAATAGAGTTCTATGTCCAAGGCCTCGCACAGGTTGAGCAAGGCGGAGTATACGTCGGGCCTGATGACGGCGAGATGGCGCGGGCGTTCCTGGGCGTGTTCGATGGCGTCGAGAAGCAGTTCCTGAAGCTCAACCCAAGAGCGCTCGAGCGAGAATACCGCAAGTTTTAGGAGTTCTTCCTTCTTGGGGTCGCAAATGGCTATCATCCGGCCAATCGAAGACAACTCCTCCTCTTCGCCGGCCACGGGAAAAACCCGGTGGTCCTCGCTTACGGCGGGGCTTTTTTCGACTGTCACGGGACCAAAAAAGGCGTCGGCCTCCCACTGCGCCTCGGCGTTTTGAGGCAACTCTTTGACCACGCGTTGAGCACGGACTTCATCGAGCACCGGAAGACGGGTGTACTCGGCCAGTTCAGGCTCCCACCATTGATCTACCCAACGGGTTTCTCCCTTTTCGTCTTGCTCGGGAACGCGAACCAAGAGGACATGTTGATTCCCGCTCACGGTTTCGTGGAGCCAGGGCTCCGAAGGAACCCGCTCCGCCAAGGCTTTGGCCTGCTCCATGACCGTTATGAGGCGTTCGAGGTCTTTGGGCGCCAAGGCTGAAGGCGAGCAGCCGGGCCGGAAACTGCGAAACATGGGCCACTGATCGGGCGAAGGAGGCTGGTAACCGAGTTCATCGTATATCTTGGCCTCGAAGGACGCCAGCCCTTCCCGGCTGGTATAGGATGCCCGCGCCATGGCCTGCATCGAGAGATGATCGCGGACCCGGTCCTTGTCGAAGGTATCCGAGTAAAGGTCCATGCCATGACGCAATCCCAAGCCTCCGATAAGCGCCTCAAGGGTGGTTCCATGTCCGGGAGCCCCCCCAAACCGGACGAACAGATAGCCTTCGCCAGCGGGATCGGCCACCCCGAACATGGTGAGGGGATTCAATTGGTTGCGCAACTCCTCGGACAGCACTTCATCGCTTAACGCGAGGAGCCTTTTCATTTGATCGGGTGATACCTCTGGCGCGTTCGTCATATGCACATACCTCTTGGTTGAAGCTCGTGGCGGACCATACTTAGGCCGGAGCCGCACTACGCTTCGCTCTCTTCGTCGCTGGGAGGCGGTTCTTGGTCCAGTTTCTTCCGGGCGGCGTCCGCTAGATATTCCCCCAACGGCACGTCCTCGGGAGCGTCCACGATTTCCTTTATCATGTCTCGCATTTTGTCTTGCATGGCGTGATTTACCTCATCCCGGAACCACTCTCCATGGACGAGGGTCTCCGCGAGATACAAC
>PUOI01000230.1 GCA_003552765.1 Candidatus Hydrogenedentota bacterium
AGTGGGCGTGCTCATTGTCAATCCAGAGCCAATCGTAGCCCGCCCGCGCCATCGTGCGCACCGTGTGCGGATAGAGGTACTCGATCATCATCGTGCCCCAACTCACGGTCCGCACCCGGCATACTTCCCCAAAACTTCGCCGATCCATGTCCGATTCTCCTTCCCGCTGTTCCGCTCTCGCCATCCTAGCATACGCCATTGGCAGACCGGAATAAACCGCTTGCGCGTCCGCGCCTATTGATTACTTTGCGCAATAGGGTTCCGGCGTCAAGTTGACTGCATCCCCGTGGAGATGTAGGATCCTAGCTTGTTATGGAGAACACTCAAGTGAAAATCGAATCGTACACCCTTACTCCCTTCGCAACCAATTGCTACATTCTCAAGTCGGGAAGCGAGGCGTTGGTCATTGACCCGGGTGAACCGTCCTCCGCCGTGCTGGAAAGTGTGGAGGGGTTCACGGTGCGTCATGTCGTCAACACGCATTGTCACGGCGACCACTGCGGGGGAAATGGCGCAGTGAAGGAGGCCACTGGGGCCTCCCTGCTATGCCATGAAGCCGAGTTGCCCATGTTGCGCTCCGTGGTGGAACAGGGCGCGCTCTTCGGCGTGGTGTTTCAACCGAGTCCGGACCCCGATGGTTTCTTGGAGGAAGGCGACGCCATCACCGTGGGCGAGGAGACCCTGGAAGTCTTGTTCACGCCCGGGCATTCCCCAGGCCATATCGCCTTGCGTGGAAACGGCTACATCTTCGGCGGCGACGTCCTTTTTCAGGGCTCGGTGGGCCGGACCGATCTGCCGGGCTGCGATCCGGACGCGCTCATGAACACACTTCGCAATCATTTTCTCCCACTCCCCGATGAGACGCTTGTGTATAGCGGCCACGGTCCCGTGACAACCATCGGCGCGGAACGGGCAACGAATACTTTTCTGGCCTCCCTATGAACGCCGCGTCCTTGGTGAGCGTGCTTCTGTGCGCCTCGGCCGCCGTCAATGTCCGTTTGGCGCCCGATCAGCCCCTGCCCTTCGTATTCTCGGATGAACCGCTGGTGATCGAGCTGGTTTCGGACGAGCCCTTGGAGGCTGAATTGCACGTAGCCATCCATGGACCCGAGCTACCCACCAGACGCAACAGTCTTGGGCCCATGGAGCTTCGCCCGGACCGGCCCAAATGGGTGTCTGTTGAGGAGTTTCCGGCGCAGCGCGGCCGCTTCGAAGCCGAGATAACGCTGATGAATGGGGAGGAGGAGCTTGCCTCGGATTCACGCGAGTTTTTCCGGGTGGATCGTCCTCTTGCCCCCGCGGCGGCGCCACTGGGGATCGGACTGGACGCCGCCACGCGTGAACAGTTCATGGCCGCCCGCAGCATGCCGGTTCATTCGCTCCGCGTGTCCGTGAACGATGCCAATCTCGATGAGCGCTTGAGACACGCGCGTGAGATGGGCGTTCCCGCGGCTCTGGCGATCGCGGACGATGACGCGGATATCACCCCCGAAGCCATAGAAGCGATTGCGTCGAATCATGGAGAGGCCATCCGGCGGTGGGACATTTCGGCGGATACGGACTTGGACCACTTGAGCGAACTGGTGGAGGCCATACGCCAAGGCGGTGGCCGCACCCCCATCGTGGCCGTGGTTTCCGAGACAGCCCAAGTCGGGCCTGTGCTGCGAAATGGCCCAGGCCGTCACCTGCGCGGGCTTGTCATCGACCGATCCTCGCCTCACCGCAATGATCTCAGAGCTTTCCGCCGCGCGGCGGAGGAAGCCGGATTCGAAGGGCTGCAACTCAACGCCGTTGATTCGGTCCTGCTGGATGATGACGAGGAAGCGCCAACGGGCCCCGAATTGATCCGCCGGGTGCTTCTCAACATCTCCGTGGGGATGGAAGTCACGCACCTGAATGCGCCGGCGCTGTACGAGGACGGACAGTTCATCCACGCCTACGCCTATCTCAGCGCGCTGATCCACCGCCTCAACGGCGCTGCGTACATCGGTGAATGGGGCACGAATCACCCCGTTTACGTCCTTGTGTTTCGCCGGGGGGAGGGCTGGCTCTTGGCAATCTGGAGCGCGGAAGGGGAGCGGGAAGTCGAGCTTGAACTAGGCGATGTGTCGGGCCTTGCCTATTATGACGGCCACAACAACCCGCTGCCCGCGCCAGCCGTGGAAGACGGCGTGGTGGCCTTGCGGGCGGCCCCCGAACCTCATTATCTGACAGGCGAAGGGGGAAATGTCTTCGGGCCGGCCGCGGCGAACGTGGTGCGGGAGGAGGCGGAGGCGTTTCTTGATTCGGACGATGTCGTGGAGCAGTTGTCCGAGGAGTTCGTCGAACTGGTCGAGGCCTTTCTCAACTACAACGGCGGAAACACGGAGCGCTTGCAGTTTTTCAGCCTTCTGCGGGCCTTTCCTTATCTGGAAGAACAATGGCAGTCCGGCAGTCTTGAACGGAGCATCGCCGCGCCAGCCATCGCCCGGTTGCACCGGCTGACGCGGGCGTTGTGCGTGGTTGAACAAGAAACGGGCGAGTCCTTCATCGAGCCGCTGCAAGAGCTGCTCGACCGGACCAGCGAACATCAATCCCGGTACCTGACAAGCGCCGACAGTGGCGCGGATGTCCACATACGGGGCAACTGGGTATTGCAAGAGGTGACCCGGCTTACAAACGAGGCGCGGGACTTGGCGGGTAAAGATAGGGATATTGAAGCCGCCGCCGTGGCCGCTTTGGCTGAATGGCGCGCCCGAAGCCTTCAGTACACGGTCCGGCGAGAGATTCCGGACGAGGAAGAGAACGAAGAGGAGTAGCAGGGAAGACGCTTGATGCGCGAAGCGGGATCTCACGTGGAAACGTGAGATCCCGCTCTTGGTTTGATCAGGTGGACGCCCAGTAGTCGACTACGAGGATGTCCTCGACCACAAGCTTGAGCTTCTCCACAAAGGCGCGGTGCTCGGGATGGGGGAGATAGGCGTCCCGTCCCGCTTCATCCGCGAACGTGACGATAAAGCAATGAGAGAAACCCTTGTTCCGTTTCTCCACGCTAATGTCATGGCCCCATTCGAAGCCACGAACAGCCTCAATCTTGCCGCACATCGCGCGGAAACCGTCTTCGATGTCCGTGATCTGAGCCTGGGTGGCCTCGGGCTTGAACTTAAAGAGCACGACGTGCCGGAGATATCCAGCTGGAACGTGAATTTCCATTGAGTTTCGCTCCCGGTCTGGCGATTGCCTGCGTTCATTCCGTTTCGGGCGCGTTGGAGGGCGGTTCTTGGCCGCCCTCGCCCGCGCCGCTGGTATAAGCGCTGAAGCTGTCCGTGGCCCGCTGCTTCAGTTCCTTGAACTGGCTGCTGACCTGTTCGATGCGCTCTTCCCATTCGGGGTTGGGCTCCTTGCCCTCGGTCTCGTGTAGGAAGGTGAGAATGGTCGAGGTGCAGGCGATGGGATCCCACAGGATCCATTTCAAGGCGACGCCGAGGAAGACCGCCATGACGAACAGGGCGAATCGTATCGCTTGCGTCTCGAACAACAAGGCCAGCGCCCCAAAGGGGATCAGAAAGATGACCGTGGCGGCAATGACAAAGACATAGCTCAGCAGCGTCAACACCACCGCGTTCTTCAGAATCGCCTTCCAGCTCTCGCAGTAGAGCAACACCCCGGAACGGGCCGCATCGTACACGTTCGGGTTTTCCGTGCGGAACGTGTGGGCGATGATGGCCTCGTCCACATATTTCAAGCTGAAGTCGACGATGCGCGTGGCCGCCTTGCCCGCGCCTTCCAAGCCCGGAATGGGCAACGCCGACATCACGTTGACGAGGCGGCGGTTCACCGCGCGGACAATGCCTTCCACCACGCGGTCCACGAACGCGAGTACGCTGATTTCCTTGAAATAGCCCATGACGCGTTCCTTGGCCCAAGCGGTTTGGGAAGATCCACCGGGGATTTCTCCCTTCTGAAC
>PUOI01000012.1 GCA_003552765.1 Candidatus Hydrogenedentota bacterium
ATGCGGTTCGACAGCCCGTCGTGCACGTGATACGTGTTGTGGCGCGTGCGGGCGATGGCCACGGGCTGGCCCAGTGTCCAGTTAGCGACGGCGCTGACCCAATGGTCTTGGGAGCCGCTGACGTGGATGACGTCGGGCTGCTCTTCGCGGATGAGACGCCGCATCGCCGCGATATCCTTCCACCAACTGGCCAGCCGCGCGCCTCCGAGAAACTGGAAGCGGTTGGCCACGCCGCATCCCGCTTCCGCGGCGCGGTCCACGAGCACGCTGTTCTCCCGGCAGCCGATGATGGGCCGGTGGCCCGAGGCCTTGAGGTGTTTGGCCAATACGGTCACGTACCGCACTTGACCGCCTCCCCGGGAATGGGCGTCGACGAGCAGCACGGTAAGCGGGGAATCGTTTGTCGCGTTTTGTGTCATGTGTGGGTTGTCTTTCAAATGAATCCCGACGGAATCCGGAGAATGCGCTCCGCCCGTCTATTCATGATGGAGCCATGTAGCGTTGTGGGTTAGGTGGTAATCGTGCCGGCAAGATGCCGGCGGTACGGAATTCCTCCTCTTTCGGGAGGCTAGTAGCGTGTCCAGCCTAAACTTGTTGACCGCCCAGGTAAACGCGCTAAGAGGTGGCATGGCCTTCCAGGCCATGAATCACGGGCTGGAAGCCCGTGCCACCTCACCGCAAAAATTGGAGGCTACCCACAACTTAAAAGCGGACAGTGCACTAGTAGATCGCCAAGCCTAAACTTGTTGACCGCCTAAGTGAACGCGCTAAGAGGTGGCATGGCCTTCCAGGCCATGAATCACGGGCTGGAAGCCCGTGCCACTTCAAGATCAAGACACAACGAAACGGCGCCACCGGCAATGGACCTGACCAAGTACTAGGGAAATGTTTCTGTGTGCTCCATTAGGCCTTCCGGCGCGATTTCTGGCGTTTCTTCAACCCCGTTATGCGCAGGAACTCGCGCCAATTCCGGCTGAGGTATTCCATTTTCCACAGTTCGCGTGGCGATAGTTCCAGCATTTCCCGGTTGAAGAACCACGTGTCCTCATGGCCCCGGCCCGCCATGCGTATGCCGTGGAATCCAAGCGATTGGAGCCGTTGTTTCACGGCCTCGACCTCCTCGCGCGGGGTAAGGCCCATGAAGTCGTGGAACTCCACGGTAATCTGTCCGATCCGGCGCAGGACATCGGCTTCACAGGTTCGCAGCACCTCGATTTCGGAACCTTCAATGTCCATTTTGAGGAGATCGACGGTATCCCAGCCGAGTTGTTGGATGAAGGAATGGAGCGTTTGGCTGGGCGTCTTGACCGTCGCCGTATGGACGCCGTCGCGCTTGAACAAGGAATTGGCCGTGGACCGCGAACTGAGTTGCAGCTCGACTTCGCCGTTCGAGCCCGTAATGGCCAGGCAATACTTTGTGAGGCCGGGACGAGCCGGTATCGCGCTGCACACGTCGGGCGCCGCTTCGACGGCGGCGCACTTGCACCCGAAGCGTTCGATGATCTCACATGCGAACGCGCCTTCGTTCGCGCCCAGATCCACAACGCGGGAATCCGGGCCGAGAAAACGGGTTTCAATGGTGTGCCGGGCGATGGATTCAAGTGCCACGGGGGATGTCCTTACCACGCATACGGGACGCGCCATGCAACGCTGATATCAACTCTCGGGATTGCTCTCCATACTAGAACGCGAACGCCCGAATTGCAACCCGCAATGCGCCGTATAGCGGCGGCGTTTTCGCGGACGGCTATATGTATGCCGGCAAGATGCCGGCGGTACGAATTCTTCCCCCTTTTGAAGGGGGTGGCCCGTAAGGGCCGGGGGATGTAAACACCTAGCCGCTTATAGCCCGTACAGCGCGCCGTACTTCGTGCTGAGGTAGCTCAAATAGGGCTCGGCGTCCGGCGGTTCGCCGCAGACCCGCTCCATTAGCTCCACCGGCGTGTAGCGGCGCCCATGCTGGTGGATGTGCTCGCGCAGCCACTTGAGCAGCAGGTTGAACGCGCCCTGCTCGACCTTTTCCCACAAGTCCGGGACGTCGCGCTCGATGACGCGGAGCAGTTGCGCGGCATACAGGTTGCCCAGCGCGTAGGTGGGGAAATAGCCCATGGCGCCGTGCGACCAGTGGATGTCTTGCAGGCAGCCCTCGGCGTCGTTGGGGACATCCACGCCGAGCAATTCCTTCATCTGGGTATTCCAGGCCTCCGGGACGTCCTCAACCGCCAGCCGGCCTTCGATAAGGTCGCATTCGAGACGATAGCGCAGCACGATGTGGAGGTTGTAGGTGCATTCGTCGGCTTCGACGCGGATGAGGGATGGCGTGACGCGGTTCACGGCGGCGTATACTTCTTCCGGCCCAACGCCGTCGAGTTTGTCCGGGAAGTACTGCTGGAAAAGCGGCGTGTAGCGTTTCCAAAAGGGCAGGCTCCGGCCGATGACGTTCTCCCAAAGCCGGGATTGCGACTCGTGTATCCCAAGGGACGTTCCGCTGGCCAGCGGCGTCCGGCGGTCTTCGGGGCGGATCCCTTGTTCATACAGGGCGTGGCCGCCTTCGTGAAGCGACCCCATGAGGGCGGAGAACGGATTGGCTGTGCTGAACCGCGTGGTGATCCGGACATCGTGCATGTCAAAGTTCGTGGTGAAGGGATGCACCGACTTGTCTTGCCGGCCCGCTTCGAAGTCGTAGCCGATGTCGTTGAGAATCTGGATCGAGAAGTCCCACTGCGCCTGCTCGTCCCATTCGCCCTTGAGCCAGGCCGCGTTGGGTTGAGCGAAGGACTCGCCGATCTGGCGCACGAGTTCGCTTTGCCGCGGCGCCACGGCGTCGAATAAGGGGGTGAGCCGTTCGACGGTCATGCCCCGCTCATAGTCTTCGAGCAGAGCGTTGTACGGGGAGCCCTCGTATCCGTGGTATTCCGCGCGGCGCTGGTTTAGCTCCACGATCTTGTCGAGATGCGGCTGAAACTGGGGGAAACTCGATTCCGCCCTGGCCTTGATCCAGGCGTGATAGGCGCGGGTCTGGGCTTCGGAAAACTCGTGAACGAACTCTTCGGGCAAGGCCGCAGCGCGTTCATAATCGTACCGCGTCACATCCACGAGACAGCGCTCGTCCTCGGAAAGTTCGGCATCGTCAAGCGCGCTCAGCAGATCGCCCACCTCGGCCGAGGTAAACTGGCGGTGTTTCAAGGCGGACAACGTCGCGAGCTGCATGCCGCGGGCTTCCGCGCCTTTCGGCGGCATGTAGACCTCCATGTCCCACTGCAATAGGGAGGCGGAGTTGTCTATATCCGCCACTTCCGCCAACCGCGCCTTGAGGTGTTCCAACTTTTCGCTCGCCAATGCGCCGCTCCTTGTTTCGCTTGTGTTCGCTGTATGGAATCGCCCGGCATCCCCAACGTCTTCCCTCGGGATGCCGGGCGCGCGTTTACGTTACTTGATCGCGGGCAAACTCGCCGCCGCGATGCTCTGGCCGACGCGGCGAATTTTTTCATCGGGCAGATGCAGCTCAACCTGCTTAGCCAAGTCGGGGAACGAATCGTTAAGCACCGTCTTTGCGCCATCGAGTAGGAAGCTGCCGCCCCGGCCCGACGTGCAGCGCCCAAGAATCAACACGTGCTTGAGTTCGTAGAAGTCGGCATAGTGCGCGATGCCATAGCCCAAGTATATGCCCATGGTCTTCCAGATGTTCTCGGCGCGTTCGTCGCCGTTTTCCAATAGTTCCTGAGCGCATTTCAGGCGATCGGCGTCGGTTCCATCTTGGGGAAGCTCGATCCCCGCTTCGGGTGCGAGCCGGAACACGCACTGCTGCGAGAAATACAAAGCGCCCACGCCGCGATCCTCCGACCACTCGTCCGCCGGCGCGTCGGGACTGTAGTCCACCGGCGCGAAGGCGAGTTCGTTGAGCCAGCCCGTGATGTTGCCTTCGGGGGTCACGTAACCGCCCG
>PUOI01000072.1 GCA_003552765.1 Candidatus Hydrogenedentota bacterium
CACGGTCCCCCGTGGCGGCGAGTAGTCCATCCGGAGAAAAGGCCACGGATTGAACCACCGCTCCGTGGCCGCCGAACTCTTTCACGAGTTCTCCCTTCTCCACGTCCCACACCTCGCCGGACTTATCATACGTCCCCAACAACACACGTTTCCCGTCCGGCGAGAAGACGGCCGAAGTGAGTTGACTGTTCATGGTGAACCCGGCCTGTTCTTCGCCGGTCACTGGGTCGAACAAGCTGGCTGGCCCGACGGGCGGCGCGGCGAATACGGAATCCCCCTCTGGCGAAAACACCAGGGTGGAAATACGTTCGAGGTCCTCTCCCAGCGAAGTCACATGCTCGCCCGTGGCGGTATCCCACACGTGAATCTGGTCTGGCCATGACGAGGATGCCGCCCGGGCGCCATCCGGGGAGAGTGCCAGGGCCTCCGTGTCGACATTGTGGAACAGGAGATGGGTTCGGCGCAGGCGGCCAGTTTCCACGTCCCACAGCCGCACGGTGTCGTCCGTCCCGCCGGTAACGAGGCGCTGGCCCTCGTCCAAGAAGACCGCGGCGTGAGGCCTATCCCGGTGTCCCGTGAACGCACGGACGTGTTTCCCCTCTCGAATGTCCCACAATTGAACCGTTCTGCCCGAACCGATCAGTACGTGTTCACCGTCTGGCGCGAACACAGCAAAATGTGCGGGGGGACTTAACATGTAGGGGGGTTGCCGTCCCGCTGCGATGATGCGGTCCTCGCGCTCGACAATATGGGGGAGACACTCTGGGCAACGATCGAGCGTCACTTCCCCGAGTTCGCGGCGGTATGTTCCCGGCTCGTACTCGACATCCAGCTTCTTGGGATGATATCCCGTCTTCTCAAAGGTCAGTGGGGCCACAATCGTGTCCCGAGGCTCTGGCTCCTCTTCACGGGGATACGCCTCACGGCGAAACTCCGAAAAATAATCGATGTCGAAATTTCCGTCGAGATCGCTGTAACCAATTATGGTGGGGCCTCCCAGAAGCCTTTCCTGTGAGATCACAACGTGCGCCACTGGCTGTCCGGTGGTTTCATTTGTCACCGTGCCGGAGACCTCCAAGAAGCTGCGAACAGACGCAAGGGTCATGGGAATCTGTTCATTCGACGTGTCCGCCAAGGCGCCTTGTCCGATGACGAGCGGGACAAGCACCGCCATCAACCCCCACAGCATGCCGTTTCGACTGAATGCGCTCATGCCAATTCTCCTTTCGTCTTCGGATCCCCACGGGCCTGCGGGAATAGCTCACGCGGTCTCGGCGATGGCCTCGCGCACCTCGGCCGCGAACGCGCGGAGTTGCGTATGCGGGTCGTACGGTTCGTCTCCCGAGGGGAGCGTTTCCAAGGGGATGTAGCCGCGGTAGCCTTGTTCCCGGACAATCTCCATCAGGCGGACCAGGTCGATGCGTTCGCGGCCGTCGGCACCATCGTAAATCCGTTCCTTGAGCTGCCAGTTCACGGTATGGGGGATGACTTGGGCGATGTCGTCGTAGGGAGCCGGCGTGGTGAAGCTGCCCGTGTCGCAGACCAGACCGAACCATGGGGAATCCACCAGTTCCATGATGCGGAGGATGTCCCCGGCGGAGCGCAGGAAGTGGGCATGGTTTTGCACGGCCACGATGACGCCCCGTTCTTCACCGTATGCCGCGCATTCCCGGAACGCTGGTGCGACGCGTTCCTCCGCGACCTGGTCCCAGTCCTCCTCGGCTTCGTCCCATGCGTGGCCCGCGAAGACGCGGATGACCGGCGCGCCCATCTTGACCGCGGCGTCGATCCAGCGCTTCGTCAGCTCGATGACCTCCTCCCGGCTGGCGGCGTCCGCGCGGGTGAAATCGTTGCGTATGCCCGTGCCGCTGAAGGCAAGCCCAAGATGATGGGCGCGCAACTTGAGTTCCGAGATATCCGCATCGCTCGGGACCTCCGGATACCCCGGCGGCCAGTAATACCCCGTGGGATCCGCGGCATCGACCCCCTCTTGGGCGCAATACGCCAGAAAGTCGAAGAGGTCCATCTCCCCCTCGCGCAGCAGTGCATTGAACGAGTAGGCGTTCACGCTCAGCTTGATCTTCGGCCCGCCGAGCCGTTCGATGGGCTGCTGGGCCGAAGCCTCGCGTGCGCCAAGCCCCGCCCACGCGCCAACGGGCGCCAGCGAGGCGGCTTTGATGAATGTGCGGCGGCTCCATGCGTTATCCATATGCGCGATCTCCCTGCTGCGGCTCATCCTGAAAAGCGTAGACACTCCTACACAGTCTACAGCAACGGATTGCCCATGCGGAATTCCTGTGAATCGAGCCGTGGGCTTGTGTTGGGCGGGGAGAAGGGTATACCATGCTGCGCATGGCGTGCGGTTCGCCGTCTGGGGAGCAGGTTGGGCCGCCGCGTTTGCATCCTTCGAACGAGGTCACGTCTTTTGCATCCGCCGTGGAGACGAATGAACTCGAACCTGGGGATGTCCTCCGCCGAGCCGTCTTAGGGCTGGCCGCCATGTGGGGAGAGGGGCGGGTGCATACTTGGAGATTTCGCAGACTTTTAGGGGCATTCCCGTGGCCTGTCTGTCACATGGGGAATGCGCAACCGTTCAACTACAGAAATGAGGATTACACGTCCGCATGGCCATACCGCGTCACCCTGATCCCATCGTCCTGTTCCAAAAGTGGCTGGAGGAAGCCAAGAACGCCGATCTCATTGAGCCCACCGCCTTCACGCTTGGGACGGTGGACGCCCACGGCCGTCCCTCGGCCCGCGTGTTGCTGCTGAAGGGCGTGGACGAGCGCGGGTTTGTGTTTTACACCAACCTGAAAAGCCGGAAGGCCAGGGAGTTGCGCGACAATCCCCTTACCACGCTGTGCTTCTATTGGATGCCACTCTATAAGCAGGTTCGCGTGGAAGGGCGGGCGGAGTTGGTGAGTCCGGAAGAAGCCGACGCGTACTTCGCGTCCCGGCCGCGGGAGAGCCAGCTCGGGGCGTGGGCCTCGAAACAATCCGAACCCTTGGAAGGCCGCTTCGAACTCGAGCGCCGCGTGGCGAAGTACGCCATCCAGTTCAACATACGCAAGATCCCCCGCCCGGAGTTCTGGTCGGGCTACCGGGTCACGCCGGACCGCATCGAGTTTTGGCAGGCGCTGCCCTTCCGGCTCCATGATCGGCTCTTGTACACGCGGGATGCGGAGGGCGGCTGGTCGATGCAGGCGCTCTTCCCGTAGGAGGACGCGTCAGGCCCGGCAGGGGAATCGGACCGTGGCCGGACGATCGTCTACCGCTTCTCGTACTGTCGCTGGTAGTACTCCTTGAAGTCGCCGGCCTTGATCTTCTCCCACCACCAACGGTTGTTCGCGTACCATTCGGCGGTCTCGGCTACCCCGCGCTCCCAGTCCATTTCCGGCCGCCAGCCCAGGGCCTTGAGCTTATCGGCGTTAAGGGCGTAGCGGCGATCGTGACCGGGGCGATCCTTAACGGGCTTGATAAGGTCCTCGCTCGCACCCGTAACTTCGAGGATCTTGTAGGTCAGCTCGACGTTTTCGCGCTCGTTGCCCCCCGCGATGTTGTAAATCTCGCCCGGCGTCCCCTTGCGCAAGGCGCAGTCGATGCCCGTGCAATGGTCCTCGACGTAGAGCCAGTCCCGCACGTTCTTTCCGTCGCCATATAGGGGAAGGGGCTCGCCGTCGAGCGCATTGGTGATGAACAATGGCATGACCTTCTCGGGATACTGGTAGGGCCCATAGGTGTTCGAGCCGCGCGTGATAATCACGGGCGTGTTGAAGGTGTGGAAGAAGGCCATGCCCATGAGTTCGCCGCCCGCCTTGCTTGCGGAATAGGGATTCCGGGGGTTGACGGGATCCGCTTCCGTGAAGGCCCCCTCGGCGATGCTCCCGTAGACCTCGTCCGTCGACACGAGCAGCACGCGCTCCGTCTCAAGTTCCC
>PUOI01000385.1 GCA_003552765.1 Candidatus Hydrogenedentota bacterium
CCCTATCGGGGGGCTCAACCGGGAGGTAGAACGCTGGAAAGCGGCGAGGACGCCGCTTCTACGGTTCGGCCTTTTACATCCCCCGGCCCTTTCGGGCCTGCCCCCTTCGGAAGGGGGAATTGTACCGCGTTATCCCAGTTCCAAGCTCGCAAGGCCTTTAACCCGGTCCTTTTCGCGGCAATTGGCGTTCATTCGCGGTTCCTCTAAGGGATCAACCGGGAGGTAGAACGCTGGAAAGCGGCGAGGACGCCACTTCTACGGTTCGGCCTTTTACATCCCCCGGCCCTTTCGGGCCTGCCCCCTTCGGAAGGGGGAATTTTTCCGCGTTATCCCCGTTCCAAGCTCGCAAGGCCCCCAGCCCGGTCCTCTTCGCGCTAATTGGCGTTCATTCGCGGTTCCTCTATAGGGATCAAGGGGATGCCCTCCCTTCGGAAGGGGCTGCATTCTCCCGGCAGAACAGGCCGTATGGAGGTGGCGATATGTATGCCGGCGAGACGCCGGCGGTACGAAGTATTCCCCCTTTGAAGGGGGATCAAGGGGGATATCAAGCGGGATGTAGAACACCCGAAAGCGGCGAGGGCGCCGCTTCTACGGCTCGGTCTTCTACATCCCCCGGCCCTTTCGGGCCTGCCCCCTTCGGAAGGGGGAATTGTACCGCCGGCGTCCCGCCGGTAGAAAAAGGCACACTTCAAGCTGCGATATACATGCCGGCGAGACGCCGGCGTTACGGGGGCTCAAGTGGGATGTTGTTCGCTGGAGTGGGGCCGTTGCCCGGCGATTGGGGCTGGCCCAGTTGTTGACATCGCGGTGGGCCTTCGCTAGGCTTTTGTCCAATGGGCGGTGGTTTTCGTCTAGCCATGGAGTGGCGCGGTCTTTTCGAGAAGAGGATGCGAAGGGTGAGCACACATCCGCACAAGCAACACAACGACAGCGCGGGAGGGCAGTTGGCGCTTCCCCTGTGGGGCGTAGCCGAACTGGAAGCGGCGTTACGCGCGCAGACGGGGATTCGGGTGGGGATTACGGTCACCGATAACAAGACGCGGATGGTGTCGGTGAAGCGTTATCCGCGGCAGAACACGATCCTGCTTCGGATGCACCGCATGTTCTTGTCGGCTCCGCCGGAAGTGGTCGATGCGTTGGGCGCGTGGGTTCAGCATCCGCATTCCAGCGGGTCGCACGCGGGCTCGGTCATCGATGCGTTCATCAAGGCCAACCGCCATTGCATCCGCCGGCGGAAGAAGCAGACCGCCCAAGCGGATGGGCGGGGCGAGTGCTATGATCTGCACGCACTGTTCGACGAGGTCAATGCAAGCGAATTCGGAGGCGCGGTGGACGCCACGATCGGGTGGGGCCGCATGGCTCCGAACCGGCGGCGGCGCAGCATCCGTTTTGGGAGCTATTTCCCAGAGGAACACCACATCCGCATTCATCCGCTATTGGACCAGCCGCGCGTGCCCCGGTTCTTTGTTCGCTACATCGTCTTCCACGAGATGCTTCACGCCTATCTGGGGATTGAAGAAGGCAAGGGCGGCCGGCGCCGCATTCATTCGCTCGCGTTCCGTCAGCGCGAACAGCGCTACCCCGATTACGAGCGGGCGGAGGCGTGGATTCGCGATCGGCGCAATCTCGCCGCCTTGCTGGAATAAGAGCGGCTGGCGCAACCCTGCAACGGGCCGCGCCAGCCATTGGAGACGGTGGAGAGGAGAGAGAAGCGGTTTACTTGCCTTTGAGTTCGATCGAGGCGCCCACCGCTTCCAGCTTTTCCTTGAGCGCCTTGGCCTCGTCTTCGTCGAGGTCCTCTTGCACCGGCTTGGGCGCGCCGTCCACCAGTTCCTTGGCTTCCTTCAGCCCCAACCCCGTGATTGCGCGGACTTCCTTGATGACCTGAATCTTCTGCGCGCCGGCGTCGGTCAGGATGACGTCGAAGGCCGAGGGGCCTTCCGCGGCCGCTTCTTCTCCGCCGCCGCCGCCCGCGGGCATGGCGCCCATCATCATCGGGGCTGCGGCTTCGACGCCGAACTTCTCTTCGAGGGCCTTGACGAGTTCGCTCAATTCGAGCACCGACAGTTCCGCTACTTGGTCAACGATCTGGTCCAGCTTTTCCGACATGGTTCGATTTGCTCCTTGATTGGCTTAAGCCGCGCGGGATTTACGCGGCCTTTTCGTTTTCTTCTTTCTGTTTCCGTACTTGATCCAATACGTTTACGAGATTGCGGGGCACGGCATTGAGTACGCCCACGAAATTGCGCAATGGCGCGGCGATGGTGCCGGCGACCTGGGCGAGCAACACCTCGCGGGGCGGCAGATCGGCCAGGGCTTCCAACTGCTCCTTGCTTACCACCTGCCCCTCGAGAATACCGCCGTGGATGGCCACTTGCGGGACCGTCTTGCCGTATTCCTTGAGGACTTTGGGGGACGCGACGGGATCCTCGCTGAAGGCCCACGCGATGGGCCCGTCCAGGTATTTCGCCGCTTCACTGTAGCCCAGTTCATCGAGCACGCGCTTAGCCAGCGTGTTCTTGTAGACCTTGAACGTTACGCCTTCGCGGCGCAGATTGAGACGCAATGCGTTGGACTGCCCCGCGGTAATGCCTATGTACTTGGTCATGACGGCCACGGGATAGTGTTCCAGCCGCTCCTTGAGTTCCTCGACGGATTGTTCCTTGTCGGTCCGCTTCAAATCGGCTCACCTCCTTTCGAGCAGGATAAAAAAACGCGCCGCCTGAAGACAGGCCGCGCGGGAATCATTTCACGTATGACGTACACGCCCTTCTCGCCTTTGTCCGGCAACTCACGTCTGGCGATGGCGCGTTCCCACGTCTCGGCTGGCGAATTTAAGGTCCTATCGGACCGCCTGCTGTCTTCGACGCACACTGGACTTCCGTCTCAGTGCAGGCGTGACTATACCATATTGGACGGCGCGGCGCAACTTAACCGGGACGGCCCAATCGCCGGATACGGTGGTGCGTGGGGCGGTTACATCCCCCGGCCCTTCGGGCCTGCCCCCTTCCAAGGGGGAATTGTACCGCCGGCATCTTGCCGGCAAGAGATGTGTGGAGACGGTGATATATGTATGCCGGCGAGACGCCGGCGGTACAGGGGATTAAGGGGGATGTTGCTCCCTGGAGCAGCCGCTTACCCGGCAATTGGGGGGACGGCTTGCTTCGGCGCGTATCCGTTCCCAGGTTCCGCGCAGCACATGGCGGACGCCTTCGAAGTGGTTTGGATAAACGGCGATCTCGGCGAATTCGCCGTCGATGTTTTCCCGCTTGTTCCGGTAGAAGAACGCGCCGGTGGTCAGGTGATGGACGTGAGGATATCGATCGTCCTGTACGTAGCTGAACCGGTGGACATGGCCGGCGACGTAAAGAACAGGCCGGCCGGCCTCGCCCAACGCTTTGCGTAGCGCCTCGGCGTTGCGCAAACTCCGTTGCTTGGTGAGGATGTACCCCGGCGTTTCCGCGAGCACGGGATAATGGCCCGCCACGATGATGGGACCGCCGCCCTGTTGAAGCAACTCCCGCACGCGCTCGATCTCCCGGCCGCGAATGCGGCCCCGGGAGGACACGAGGTTGGGGCATACGGTCGGCACGAGGAGAAGGGGGGTGCCGCCTTCAAGCTCGGCTACCGTGGGATAGCCTTCGCGCGGCAGGTAGCGTTCCATGTGCCGCTCAAAACGGCGCGCGCGGACCGATTCGAACGTGTAAACGTCGTGGTTGCCCGGCAGCACAATGGTATTGAGCCCCAGCGCCTGCAATTGGCGCATGAACGCGTCGGCCATGGCGAACTCCTCCTCCAACGCCGTGGAGGTAAAGTCGCCGGTGAGCAGCACGGTGGAGACCCCTTGGGCCGCTACCGCTTCCGCATGGGCGCGGCTCGCGGCCATGGCGAACTGATGGCGCCGGCGCCACCACACGTTGAAATTGCCGAGCG
>PUOI01000078.1 GCA_003552765.1 Candidatus Hydrogenedentota bacterium
GCCCAGCAGCACCGCATAGGCGCGAACGCGGAGCGAATGCAACTGCGTGTCCCGTTCCCGCGCGTCGAGGGCCGTGACCAAGGCGATCAGCGTGCCCTCGTGACAATGGGCAATGGCCTGGATCGCCCGCTTCTCCCGGTTGGCGAGGAGCCCGCCAAGAATCGCGATTGCCCATAACGTGGCCAGTTGGGCGGTCTGGTTGATGTTTTCCCCGGGCCATGCGTCCCAATGGACCATCATGTGAGGCGCGTAAAAGACCGTTATGACGGCCGCCGTGATACAGGCCCCGCGCACGCCAAACCAGATCGCCGCCAGAATGACGGGAATCAAGAAAAGCTTGCGCAGGATGATGTGGCTTCCATGCAATAGCAAATCATCGCCCACCGGCGTGAGGAAATGGCTCAGCAGAAACGCGCCGGTGAGCAAGGCTACGAAGACGCCTCTCAGCACGGCGGCCTTCTCTGGCGAAGCGGGCGCCGTCGAAGCTAGTTCGCCGGCGCATGTTCGTAGTCCATTTATTATGTCGGTCATCGATCTCCTTTCGCTAAAATCAGCCCCATCATGGCGGGTTTGTGCCCCAAATGTCCATGTCGCGCACGAGCGTGCGGCCGGGCAAGGCCGCGAGATGGGCCACGGTGGCGCCGAGATCGGCGGCATGCAGGAACACACCGTGTCCATGAGCCGCGCCCGGTTCGTCGCTTGTGTCCACCGAACTCGGGTTGAGGACCATCACGCGGATGTTGTGCTTCCGCACGTCGTAATTCACGGCTTGGGCGAATCCTTGGAGACCGAACTTGCTGGCGTTGTAGGCGCAGCCCCCGGGATCGCCCTTTTTGCCGCTCATCGAGCTGATCATGAAGATGTCGCCCCGTTCCCTCGCGATCATGCCGGGAAGGAACGCCTTGGTCGTGAGGAAGACGCCGGTGAGGTTGGTGTCCAACACGGTTCGCCAATCTTCCAGGCTCATTTCCGTAACCGGCGCGCGGCGGCCGAGCCCCGCGTTGTTGACGAGGATATCCGGTTCCCCGTGCTCCTGCCGGACGCGCGCCGCCATGGCGTCGATGGAAGCGGGATCGCGCTGGTCGCACACCACGAAATCGCAGCGTGCGCCGATGCGCTCGGCCGATTCACGCAGCGTGGTCTCGTTCCGGCCGGTGATCACCACCGACGCCCCCGCCTCATGAAGCGCCCGGGCGATGTGGCGTCCGATGCCCCGGCTTCCGCCCGTCACAACCGCTTTCTTGCCTGTGAGAGTGGATTCAGTCATACGCTTGCGGTCTCCCCGTGTCTATTCCCCGTTGCTGGGATACATCTTGAAACGGCTCCATTGGATCTTTCTTCCCCAATGATAGAGCAACGCTGGCGCCGTATGCGAACAAACCCGGAAATCCCATTGACATTCGTGAGCCGCGTGCAGGGTGAAGATACGGCTGTCACCCTGCGTGCCCGGCGGAACCCTTCGGCGGCGAAAAGAACGGGCCCTGGGCTGTTTTTGAAGCATCCCTTGCAGTTCCGTATACTGCTTGTGAGAATTTGCTGGCGGATAAGGGCTGAAGGACTTCTTGCCGGAAGCGGGGAAACTGCCCGGAAAGGCCGGCGCCGGAAGAGCAAAGCGCGTTGGCGAATCACGCCCATGCAGCGGTTGAGGGAAAAAGCGAAGTATGTCCAAATCCGACCCAGGCGAAAGAGCGGCGCTTGATCGCGCGCTTTCTCACGTGAAGAAAGCCGCCGTAATTTCCGTAAGCGCATGGCTGTTGTCCATGGCGATCTTGGCCTTCCTGCGCCCTGTCCCTTATGCGTCGGTGTGGCAAGTCGTGTTGGGCCAGCTTGTTGCGGGGCGGGTGTTCGCCGTAAGCCTGGGGCTCAACAACGGCTACGATTTCCTGTTCATCCTTTACCAATCGGCCCTGCAAGATGTCTTCGTGCTTCTTCTCCTTTATCCGCTTCTTATCGCGGGCTACCGCCGGGCAATGCGGATGAACGTGGTCGGTCCCGTTATCTCCAACATCCGTGACAAGGCCGAACACAACAAGAAACGGGTGCGGCCTTTTGGAGCCGTTGGGCTCGTCGTCTTCGTGTTCATCCCGATGTGGGGCTCGGGGGTGGTCCCCGGCGGGATTGTAGGCCACCTCATCGGGTTACGCATACCCGTCACCATCGCCGCTGTCACCGCCGGGAACCTGCTCGCCGTCGCCGCGTGGGTTTTGCTGTTCGATCTCATGCGGGATCTCTCCGCGCGGATCGCGGACCAGGCTCCCATGGCGATTTTCGTGGCGGCCGTGGCTGGTTTGGCGATTTTGCAGCTCATGCATCTGCGCCGGATGTGGCGCAAGCGCCGCGCCGTGCGCAAGGCCGCGCGTGAAGAAAAGGCCCAGCCGGTTCGCGAACAACCCATGTAGGCAAATCCTGGGCGGCGCTTTCCTTGCGTTTACCTCGCCGCGCGGAGTATCATGGAGATGAGGCAAAGATCCGCTCCGTTACGCGGCCAGACCCGGCTGTCCTTGCACGTCAGCGGTCCCCCAGCCAAGCGGTGGGGGATGCGTTGCGGCTTTGATACGCCTTGGCGGCCGGGATACGGCGCGCAGTCCCAATTCAAATATAGATTATACGACGAAAGGCCGCCGGTGGTTGCGCCATGGGTTGGTCACATCTAGCATGCCCGGCGAGCGTTGTAGTATAAACCCCCGGAACAAGGCCAGAGGATTTAGGATAAGTGCATCACGAAGAACTGCGGATGACGTTCACCGAGCATCTCGGCGAGCTGCGTACCCGCCTTATTCGCTCCGCCGTGGCGCTGTTTGTAGGCTTTCTCGTCTGCTACGCCATATCGGATCACATTTTCGCCGCCGTCAGCATGCCCCTGCGGCCGCTGCAAGACGAAGACATCATTGAATTAGTTACTGGCGAACCCGAGGAGGGGGAACAGTCCGTAGCGGACGAGCCGCCCGCCAGTAACGAGCGAGCCACCCCGGAGTGGACCGCGCTGAATCCGTTGGAGCCGTTCCTTGTGCGGCTGAAGCTGGCGGCGTATGGAGCGCTCATTCTCGGGTTGCCCATTGTGCTGTATCAGCTGTGCGCCTTCGTGTTTCCCGGACTGCGCCCGAAAGAGCAGCAGGTCATCCGCATACTCATCGGCGGGGGCAGCGTGCTCGCGCTGGCGGGCGTAGCGATAGCCTATTTTTTGATCTTTCCCCTAGTGCTCCCGTACCTGATGGACTGGGCGCCCGAGGGCGTCAATATTCAGTTGCGCATGAACGAGACCGTCTCGCTCATCCTGAAGGGACTGCTCGGTTTCGCCATTGCGTTTCAGTTTCCATTGGCGGTGCTGGTCCTGGTGTACATGGACCTGCTTTCTCCTGAAACGCTTAAGCAATATCGAAAGGTCGCCATCGTTATCATGACGGTTCTTTCGGCTTTCCTTACGCCGCCCGAGCCGATCTCCATGTTTATCATGGTAGTTCCCCTGGTGTTGTTGTATGAGGGAAGCATTTGGATGTCGTATCTCGTCGTGTTCCGCCGAAACAGGGAAGATGACGCCAACGCGGATGCCGATGGATCCGGCTGATAGAGGTAGTGGACTATGTTAGGCTTGGGCATTACGGAACTGATCATCATCGCGGGAATAGCCCTTATCGTCATTGGGCCGGAGAAATTCCCCGAGTTCGCCAAGATTGTGACCCACACCATCCGCGACGTGCGCGGATATGTGGAGGATGTGCAGAAGGACCTTAGCAAGGAACTCAAGCCCGTTCAGAAAGAGGTCAATAAACTCTCGCGCTATTCAGCCGAGGATTACATCGACTCCCTGACGGGCGAGGAAAGCTCCAAACGTAAACACTCCAAGGACAAGCTCCATGGCAAGAATCGGAGCGAGGACAAGGAGAAGGAGCAGGCGGAGCGCAAGAGCGAGACCGGC
>PUOI01000406.1 GCA_003552765.1 Candidatus Hydrogenedentota bacterium
CCAGGCCATTGAGCGTCCCCAGGATAGTAGCTGCCGCCTGGGGCGAAGTCGTGGTTGGCCTCGTGAAACACGATGCCGGCGGCGTTCATGGGGAATGTGCCGCCCACGGGGAATAGTTGGCCATCGACCTCCACGCTGCCGCCGGGGCCTTCACCCCCGGTGGGCCACCGCTCGAATGCGACATGGCCATCTAGGTATAAGATGTTGCATCCGCTAGGCACATGATTGAAGTGTCCGTCATCCGCGATGTTATCCCACATCACGGGGATTTGCGAGGCTGCCTGCGCTCCGGCGGCGGGATTGTTGATGTCCGTTATCATGAAACGCTCGATGCCGTCGCGCAAGCGGGGCGCGCTACTGTATTCGCCATGGGGCGCATCAAACCGCCAATCCTGGTGAACCGCGCTGACGTCGTCGAAAATCCGCATGGCCTGGGTGTAGACGTTATCCTCAAGGTTAAGCACCTTCTGGGGCGTATCCACCATGGAATTCGTCACCGCCCAACCGAGGTAGGTGTAGGGATGGTCGCTGATCTCGCATGGGTACACCCGCCCCGTTTCCGCGTAGCCTTCCACGGCGCGGTAATTGTAGCTGCCCGTGTTGCCTTCGTCCCATGTTTCTATGGCGCTGCCGCCATCGGGGTTGCTGGGGCAAATGAGCACTTCGAAATCGCTGAGGTAGTCCGGGTAGACCGGTTCCGCATCAAAAATCGTCTCCCAAGACGAAATGGTGTTGTCGCACCGGCGCGTCTTGATGGGCGGGTACATATCCCCGCTCTCGTTGGCGTACATGGACAAGGCCAGCCCAACCTGCCGCAAGTTGTTGGCGCAACTCGCTCGCCGTGCGGCTTCCCGCGCCCGGGCCAAGGCGGGCAGCAAGATGGCTGCTAGGATGCCGATGATCGCGATAACGACCAGTAGCTCGATTAGGGTAAATCCTTTGGTTCTCGTTTTCATGGATAGGTCCTTTCTCGTAATGTGAGTTCGTGTTTCGAATGGTAGACGTGGGCGAACGGGAGGTTCCTGGCTTCCTCGGCCAGAATGAGTGTGCATCACACAAGTTAACACGGGTTAATCATAGGGTGCGCCACGGGATTTGTCAAGCGGCGCCTGCGCCAACGGCCGCGCGCCAGTTAACGGGTGTTCATGCGAGCACCAGCGGCGCTGAAGGAAGATGGAACGGGTTCTTATGCGAAGGTGTCTTGGGGCGGATCTCGCTGAGACCAAGGCCGCCATTCACAGTGACAGCAAATGGAGATGGCCCTTGGTGTGGCGAGAGCGATCAAGGGGGTGGGAGGGAGGTCTAGGCGGAGGTGGACAAGCGCCAGTACGGGCGCATGCATTAGTTTGCACAGATCGCACTCTGGCTCGTCGTTATCGTCCCCGTGCAACGGACCACCGGCGTCGTGATGCTCATAATAGTCCGGCAACACGATGTCGTGAAGCGCGGCGGCTACCAAGAGCCCCAAGGCAAACCACACAGTGGTGAAAAACGCTCGCCGCTGCCGGCAGCGGGTTATGCGGCTTGTCTTGGTGAAGGGAGTCATGTGCGGTGGTCCAGGGTTACAGCGGCGTCGCTTACATCAAAAGTATCCCCCGAGGGATGTCAGAAGTCTACCTGAGCCAGGATCGCCAATTCAAACTTTCACATCGCTCCCCAATCGGCGGATAAGGTAGGATGCTAACTTATTCGCCGCTGCTTCGGTTGGTCTGCTCGCCTGGCGATTGGGAGAGCGGCGCCCCGCTTTCATGGCGATAGGAAGCAAGAGGTGGGGCGGCCATGAACAAGAGGCCGCCCGCACTCCAAGAGCGTGTCGCAAATGACGCTAAGAGGACGTGCTTATCCATCCCTCAGCGTTGAGTTGTCTATGAATCATTCGCCCCGTTCTCCGCATTCTCCTCATCGTCCGGCTCGGGCGCTTCCATGGGGGGCGGCTCTACATCGTCCGGCCCTGCGCGGAAGGGGAGGGGCTCGATCTCGCGCAACTGCGGGCGCGCCCGCGTGAGGAGTTCCTCCGAGGCGTCGTCCCGCAAGGCCATCTGCCCTCTACGAGCGTGGTTGATAGCGAGGGTAGCCACCCGCGCGGATTCCTGGGGTGAGTGGAAGCCCATGGAGTTCGCGGACTCCACGAAATCCGCGTAAAACTGGGCCTTGCGGTGGTGCTCGCGGGCCTGTTCCAGCTCCTCGTCGCTGGCACCTTCTTCCTTGAAGACGATTATCTCCTGAATGAGATTCGCCACGGCGTCAATGGAGAGATTGTTCAACTCGAAGTTGCGGTCTTGGATGGTATGCACCCGTTGCCGTAGTTCTTCCTCAGGCTCGCTATGACAGGTCTGACACGAGCGGGCAATGTTAAGAAGGGGGCTGCGGACCTGGTGGTTGCTGACCTTCATGGCGCCCACTCGCTCGTAGGGCATGTGGCAGTCCGCGCACGAGACCCCAGCCTGGCCGTGGATGCCGTGCTCAAACATCTCGTATTCGGGATGCTGGACCTTCAGCATGTCGGCGCCCGTATCCCCGTGGGTCCAGTGCGCAAACCCCGTGAGTTGATAATGCTCCAGGATTTCGTCGGCCCGGACGCCTTGCGACCAGGGGAAGATCAGTTCGCGCGTTTCCTCTTGGAAGTAGTAGGTGGCGTGGCACTGCGCGCATGCGAATGAACGCATCTCTTGGCGCGAGGCGTCACGGTTGACATCATAATCGTCAATGCCCTGGGACGCCTTGTAGTTCGCGATGCCTTGTTTGAATGCGGGCCGCGTGACGCGCACGGCCATGGTCTCGGGGTCATGGCAGTCGACGCAGCTTACGGGATGCTCCACGTGTTCGCGGGCTTCGTCGTAAGGCATCGGATTCAGCTCCAGGAAGCCTTCCCAAGTATCGCCGCCGCCCAACTCCCTGTACGTTGAGTGAACGGAGGAATGGCAGTGGAGACAGTAGCCTCGCAGCTGTCCGACCTCCTGGCGCCGGGTATAGGTCGCGTCGTCCAACATGTAGGCATGACCGCGATCCTCGCGGGTATCAACGGCGAAGGGATAGCCTGCGTATAGAATTTCGAGCCTGGGATCCGCTTCAAGCCGGGATCGCGGAACCTCGGTGCGGGGATCCCGGTCATCCGGGGTGCGCGGGACGGCTTCGCTGCCGCCATAGCGCGTGGGTTCCATCTCGTCCGTGCGCATGTGACCTTCGTACTGAAGAGGCCAGTTTTGCCCCCAGACGGCGGGATCCACCGTATCTTCGTCGACTTCCACGATCCGGAAGAAGGGTTCTTCGGCTTCCCGTTGCCGTTCGAAGATGTTGACCAGCAAAGCGGCGACCGCGATAGTCACCACGGCGGCAATGACGGCCGCTACGATGGCGGTTGCCCAGAAGCGCCGCGCCTGAGCCTGCTGATTCCCTTGCTCGCTCATGACTCTCTCACTCCCCTTGCGTTGATGCCTCGCCAGATTACCGCATATGTCCAACCGAATCGTGACACCGGATGCACGACATCGGCTCTTCGTCCGGACGTTGGATATCTATGGCGTGCACAACATCCGAATGACACGAACGGCACGTCTCTTCCGTGATGGCCCGGTTCCAGGGCTTGATCTGAATGGGTTCATGGAAATCGCCCGTGGTGAACGCCACGGAATGGTTCCATCCGTTTATCGCCTTGACGAAATTCTTGGAAAAGAGGCCATCGGGGGTGTGGCAATCATTACAGGACGCCACGTTGCGATGGCTCGATTTCAGCCACGCATCGTAGTGGTCTTGCATGATATGGCAGTTGGCGCATGCGGCGGGGTCATCGGTGAGGTAGGACGTTCCTTCGCCGTAATTGAAGGTAAAGAGGCTCACGCCAGCAGCCACGCCGATCGCGATCCCCATTAGGAGCCCCGCACCCCCGAGCCAACTCTGGATGGCCAGCGCATTCA
>PUOI01000114.1 GCA_003552765.1 Candidatus Hydrogenedentota bacterium
CCCGCGTGCTTGATCGACGTGAGGGGCGAAGCGCCCGTGCCGCCGCTGTCGCCGCTGATGAGCACGAGGTCCGACTTGCCCTTCGATACGCCCGCGGCCACGGTGCCCACGCCCGCCTCGGACACGAGCTTCACGGAGACCGTGCCGTGCACGTTGGCGTTCTTCAGGTCGTGGATGAGCTGGGCCAAGTCCTCGATCGAGTAGATGTCGTGGTGAGGCGGAGGCGAAATCAGCTCCACGCCCGGCGTCGAATACCGGACCTCGGCGATCTTGCCGAACACCTTGTGGCCGGGCAACTGACCGCCCTCGCCGGGCTTGGCGCCTTGCGCCATCTTAATCTGAATCTCGTCGGAGTTGACGAGGTATTCGTTGGTCACGCCGAAGCGGCCCGAGGCCACCTGCTTGATGGCGCTGCGCCGGGAGTCGCCGTTGGGATCCGGCGTGTAGCGATCGGGATCCTCGCCGCCCTCGCCCGTGTTGCTCCGGCCGCCGATGCGGTTCATGGCGATGGCGAGGGTCTCGTGGGCTTCCGCGCTCAACGCGCCAAAGGACATCGCCCCCGTCCAGAAGCGTTTCATGATTTCCGTGACGGGCTCGACCTCGTCAATGGGGATGGGCTGGCCTTTCTTGAACTTCAACAGCCCGCGCAGTTGCGCCAGCGACCGGGTGCGGTCGTTGGCGAGTTCAGCGAATTCCTTGTAGATCTCCCAGTCGTTGTTCCGGGTGCTGTGCTGAAGTTTGGCGATGACCTCGGGGTTGAACGCATGGTACTCGCCCCGCCGCCGCCAGTGGTACTGACCGCCGGGATCCAGCGCCGGGGGACGGGCGTGGGTTTCGGGATAGGCGATGCGATGGCGCATCAGCGTTTCCTTGGCCACTTCTTCCACGCCGATGCCGCCCACGCGGGAGGCCGTGCCGGTGAAGCAGCGGTCCACCAGCTTCTGGCTGAGTCCCACGGCCTCGAAGATCTGCGCGCTGCGGTAGCTGTGCTGGGTGGAGATGCCGATCTTCGACATGACCTTTAGCAGCCCCTTGTTCACGGCGTTGATGTAGTTCTGGAGGGCTTCGCCGGGTTGCTTCTCGACCACCTCCTCTTTATCGATGAGTTCGCTCAAGGTCTCAAACGCCAGATACGGATTGACCGCGCCCGCGCCATAGCCCGTGAGCAGGCAGAAATGCATCACTTCGCGCGGTTCGCCGGATTCGACAATAAGCCCGCAATCGGTCCGCGTGTGTTCGCGCACGAGATGCTGATGCACCGCGCCGGTGGCCAAAAGACTCGGTATGGGCGCGTTGTGTTCGTCCGCGCCCCGGTCCGACAGGACGATGAGAGTGTATCCGTCCTTGATGGCTTGGCTCGCTTCCCCACAGATGCGGTCCAGGGCATCGCCAAGGGCGCACGTTTCCGCTGGGAACAGGGTTGAGATCGTGACCGTCTTCAGGCCGGGCTTGTCCAACGTCTTGATGTAGTCGAGCTGCTCGTTGGTGATGACCGGCGTCGGCAGATGCAACTGCTCACAGTGCTCCGGCGTCTCGTCCATCAGGTTCCGTTCCCGGCCGATGGTGGTCTCCAAGGACATGACCACTTCCTCGCGGATGGGATCAATGGGCGGGTTCGTCACCTGGGCGAACAACTGCTTGAAGTAGTTGAAAAGGGGCTGCGGCCGTTGGGACAACACCGCCAGGGGCGCGTCATTCCCCATGGAGCCCACGGGCTCCTTGCCCGTTTTCGCCATGGGCGCGAGGATGACGCTGAGATCCTCTTGCGTGTAGCCAAACATCTGCTGCCGTTCGAGTAACGGCGTGGTTTCCATGGCCCCATCCGGGGAGACGTCCAAGCTGGGCAGCGTGGTCAGATGGGTGTCGAGCCAAGCCTTGTACGGCTTGCGCTGGCAAATCGCGTCCTTGATCTCGTCGTCGCCCAGGATGCGCTGTTCATTCGTGTCGATGTAGAACATGCGGCCTGGTTCGAGCCGGCCCTTCTTGACGATCTTCTCCTGCGGAATGTCCAGCACGCCGACCTCCGACGCCATCACCACGAAGCCCTCGTCCGTCACCCAGTAGCGGGAAGGCCGCAGGCCGTTGCGGTCGAGCGTCGCGCCGATGCGGATCCCATCGGTGAACGCGATGGAAGCGGGTCCGTCCCAGGGCTCCATCATGCAGGCGTGGTACTTGTAAAACGCCTTCTTGTGTTCGGACATGGTCTCGTGCCCGCTCCACGGCTCCGGGATAAGCATCATCATCGCGTGGGAAACCGGGCGGCCGCCTTGATACAGCAGTTCGAGGGCGTTGTCCAGCACGGCCGAATCGCTCCCCCCCGCCTTCAGGATGGGCGCGAGCTTCTTTATGTCCCCGCCGAACAAGGGCGACTGGAGGTGACTCTGACGGGAAGCCATCATGTTGAGGTTGCCCCGCAACGTGTTGATCTCGCCGTTGTGGCAGAGGTAGCGGAAAGGCTGCGCGAGCGGCCATGTCGGGAGCGTGTTGGTGCTGTAGCGCTGGTGCACAAGGGCCAGGGCGCTCTCAAAGTTGTCCTGCGACAGGTCGGGGAAGTAACGCGCGATCTGGTCCGCCAGCATGAGCCCCTTGTACACAACTGTCCGCGTGGACAGGCTGCAAATGTAGAAGAGGTCGCGCTGTTCGAGCGGTTCGGCTTCCACGGCCTTCTCAATGACCTTACGCGCCACATAAAGCTTGCGTTCGAAGGCGTCCTCGTCGAGGCCTTCGCCGCGCTTGACGAACACCTGTTCGATGACGGGTTCACCCGCCCGCGCGATGTAGCCCAGGGCGGAGGAATCGCGGGGAACCTCGCGCCAGCCGAGCACGGTCTGGCCCTCAAGGGTGAGCTTGGCTTCGACAATCGCCTTGCAGGCGGTCCGCTCTTGTTCCTTCGTGGGCAAGAAGACCATGCCCACCCCGTATGCGCCCTTGGCGGGCAGGTCAAAGCCAAGCTTTTCGGCTTCCCCCTGGAACAGGCGGTGAGGGAGCTGCATCAGCATCCCGGCGCCATCGCCCGTATCGGGGTCGCACCCGCAGGCTCCGCGGTGCACCAGCCGTTCCAGGACATGAATGCCCTGTTTGATGATGCCATGCGTGGCGGCGCCGTCCAGATTGGCGACAAAGCCAATGCCGCAGGCGTCATGTTCGTAGGAGGGATCGTACAGTCCTTGCGTGGATAGTTGTCTTGGGGGCAACATAAAGCACCTCACGTGGGGGTTGCGTTACAGCCGCGGGAGACAGACTCCGCAGACGGAAGACACTGCTCCCGTTTTGACTTCTGGGAGAGCGGCGCCTTATCCCGGCGCGCGGGAAGTGGTGAGACAGAATACGCGCTCGGGGAGAGCCGAAATTTACCAAAACTCGGCTGCGCGTGTCAAATCGGCGGCGCTTTTGGAGATTTCGCACACGCACATTGACAGACGCCGTGCACTCAATGGTGCTGAACCATCGAACGAACCCTCGTATTCCTTGCGATCAAATTTGCGGCTGTCTGTGCGATATGCAATCATTTCCCCCAAGGAATTGAATAGAGAACCGTCACTCAAACAAGGAGGTCCTGGACATGAAGATCAATGGAACATGCGCCATCATTGCCGCCATAGTGCTAGCCCTTGGAGCGGGCGCGTATGCCGAAGGGTATGCCGTCAACGTAACGCCGGAACGCGTCGAAGTAGAAGGTTCGGACGGCGCCGAAGTGCTCGTCTACAACCGCATTGTGCCCGAAGGCGTGGACCTCACCGTGGACAGCGGCGGGTTCTTTCATCCGTTTAATACGCCCGAAGGCGTGGCCGTCACGGGGCTGCGCCCGGAAGACCACCTGTATCACCGGGGCATCTTCATGGCCTGGTTCGAGATGCACGGCGAACTTGAGGCGGATTTCTGGGGCTGGGGCGAACATGCGCCCACCGAGGACC
>PUOI01000090.1 GCA_003552765.1 Candidatus Hydrogenedentota bacterium
CGCGGGAACGGGATCTGCACTGGCCCGAACACCGGTTTGTGCTCCTCCTGTTAAATGAAGAGGGCGAGCCCGAGCTTGAAATTGGGCCAGAAAACTTCGATCTCGAGATCAACTCACTTCGTACGGTGAGTTGGTTGGGGGATGGCCAATCCTTCGTGTTTGTGGCTTCCCCCCCTAGAACCGGATCCCGAGCTGTTGGCCCAAAGCGAGGAAATCAAGGAAGAGATAGAGCATACGGATCCCGAAGAGGAAAGGGACCGCTACATTGAACTTGCCCAGCGGGGCGGGAAACTTCAAGAAAGAATCTTCGAACATAAGATGGACACTAGAGATACGACTACGTTGTTCCGATGCGATGCGGCCACGGGCGAGATCGAGCAGTTGTGGTACATCAACGAAAGAGTGTGGGAGGTGGATGTAGACGGCGACGACCACATCCACGTCGCTCTCGCAGACGACCGCCATGTGCAGGTGCTGACCCCAGACGGCGAACACGTAACGTCCCATGCCATTCCCTTTCCCGACACAGTTGGACTGTCGTACGAAACGCCGCCTCACCTGGATGCCTCCTCCCAAACGGTATGGACGAACAGGTCCGTCATAGACCTAACAAAGTCGAGTTTTTCGTCCGGAGATAACTCCATCGTCCGTCTGCGCTACGGCGGCGAGGAGCTTGGCGAAGAGTTCGTGCTCGAGTTCGACCAGGACGAGGAAAAAGGGTATTTGAAGGAGATAGCTCCTTCGGGCGCGGCCCTTCTTTACGAGACACTCGCTGCGGACTCCGAAGGCCGCGCCAGCTTTGTTTATAATATGGAAACGGAGGAACACGTCAGGGTTCCCACCATGCGAGACCTTTTGGGAGACGACCGCTCCCTCGGGGTGGAAAGCGTTTCCCTGGCCCGCGAAGGCGCAGCTGTACGCTATAAGGTGAGGGACCTTGAACAACGCGGGATGAATCCAGTGGAGATATGGCAGAGCACAGCTTTGTTCGAGTACACGCTGCCCGAATAGTAGCTAGTTAGGCAGGGAGCCCAGACGCTTGGGTTCTGGGACCCCTGCCAGAGACCACGCAACGGCAGAACCACGGATGAACGCGGATAAACACCGATAGGGGGAACCACGGAACACACGGAAGGACACGGAAAATCGCCCCTCGCCGCTTTGTAGGAAAAGACGGGGGAACGGCCATGAAGTTGAGTAAACGAAAAGGTGGAGGATCAAGTCATGAAATTCACGAAACGTCGTGCAGCGAGTGTAGCGGTGGGCGCAGCGCTTCTGGTTTGTGGTGGGTACGCGAATGGGATTGGGGCCGAAGAGGCCAGTGGCCCGGAAATTGATGGGTCCAGTGGGGCCACTCGCCGCGTTGTGAAAGATGATTCCGCAGTAGAGATGGCGCAGGGAGACCTTGGAAGTGAATATGCTGGGCGGGATGCTTTCGAGATTATTGAGACGTCTTTACATGTAGCCGAGAAGTTGCTGACCACCCCGGGTGGAGAGTGGGCGTTGGCATACGGCTACGGGGAGAGGACGGGCTACCCTGATCTTGAGGACTTCGAGTACGTGTCCGACTGGGAGCAAAAATACCTGCTCTTGGACCAAGATATGAACATTGTTCGCGAATTTGGAGAGTCCAGCCACAATTTTTGGCCTCGCGGCCACATGACGTGGGCGCCCGACGAAAGCGCTTTTGTGTTCATTGCGTCTCCGCCAAGGCCTCCCCGCGTGCACACGAGGGTGGGGCCGTTTGAGTCGGAGCATGAGCCCGGCTCGGAGGAATTGGAGAAGGATATGAAAGAATTCAGCGCACGAAAAAGCGCACTGAGCGATATTAGCTCCAAGCATTCTAGGAAGAGAGCTGAAGCACGCCGGACCAAGGGGCTGTTTCGCGTCGACATGGATTCCTATGAGATGCACAAAATTGCTGAAATAGAAGCGGAAGGAAGCGTTCTAGGGTTGGAAACGGGTCCGGAGGGCGATCTTCATCTTGCGATGAGGGGCCACCATTCGGATTCCGAACCTTGGTACAAGGTACACCAGATTGGATACGATGGGGAAACGAAGGTTACATATGAACTTCCCTTGATTCCCGCCAATGCCTCGGTCAGGAATGTGAGCTTCAATGCGGCGTCCACCTCGTTTTGGTTTGCCCTACAGCCGGGAGTAGGTGAGGCAGAAAGGCTCTGCGTCTCTACACCTCCGCCACCAGCTGATGCGCCGGTGTGGCTTACCCGCATCGCTTATGGTCCGGGTAACGAGCAGGCCGACTGGGAGTTTTGGAGGCAGGGTAGAAAACTTCGGCTTACCAACGTGGCGCCATGCGGTAAGGCGGTTCTGTTCCGGGTCACGCCTGAGGATGCTGAATCTTTCACGTTTATGGTGCTTGACGTGGACACGGGTCATGTCACGCCCGTCGTCTCTGACGAGGTGACCTTGCCCGAGAGGGCGGTGGCGGTGCTGGACGGCGGGGCGGTGGTGCGTTTCAGGATTAAACCGTACCGCTGCATAGGGCTCAGCCCGACCATCCTGCTCGACTACTACCGGCTACCTTAGATAATCTCCTTTTTGTCATTACGTGTGAGGCCTGTGTCTGTATACCGCGCCAAGCAGGGGTCCCGGACGCTTGGGTTCTGGGACCCCTGCCGGAGATCACGCGAAGGCAGAACCACGGATGAACGCGGATAAACACCGATGGAGGGGAACCACGGAACACAGGGAAGAACACGGAGAATCGCTCGTTTCTAGAAGAGTCAAAATATCCGTGTCCATCGGTGTCCATCCGTGGTTCAGATTCCTTCCCCTTCCTTCGCGTAAATTCGCGTTCATTCGCGGTTCATCCCAAACTGTGAACCGGGTGCCGCGGGGAGCGGTTTCCGTGTACTTCCGTGTGTTCCGTGGTTGTATCTATCCGCGTCCATCGGTGTCCATCCGCGGTTCATCCCAGACAGTGGATTCCCATGGAACAATGTGGGAGAATGGGTTCCGGCGAATGGGATCAAAAGGATGTCATAAGCCAACGTCTGTCGGGGATAAGCAGCCGGAAGGAGGGGTGTTTCTTGCGTAGTTTCCGCTCATGGGGATCTGTGTCCCTGTTTGTTTTGATGGCGTTTGCCGCCGGGTGCCAAGGCTTGGCGTGGCCGCCGGTTGCGCCCGAACGGCCGGAGCCCGTTCCCGTGTCCGAGCCGTTGGGCGAAGCCGTCCCGGCCATGCCCGATCTTTCCGGGCGGGTCATCGCGCTGGACCCCGGGCACGGGGGCCGCTGGCCGGGCGCCGTCGCGCCGTCGAATCAGTTGCGGGAATCCGACGTGAACCTGGCGGTCGCCCGGCGCTTGCACACGGTGTTGGAGGAAGCCGGCGCGGAGCCGCTGCTGCTTCGCACGGGGGACTACGCCCTGGACTCCAGCAGCCTCGGGGCCGATCTGGCCGCACGGCCCGCGATGGCGAATGAGCGCAACGCCGATGTCTTCATCAGCATTCACCACAACGCCGAGCTGGTGGACGCCCCGCAACGCGATGACCTCGAGGTGTATTACAAGCTGGGCGATGACGGCCCCAGCCTCGACCTAGGTCAAGCGTTGATGACGGCCTTGGCGGACGGATTCCGCCCGGAAGCTAGCCGCAAGCGCCTACTCCCCGGCAATTACCGCGTGTTGCGGGAATCCAAAATGCCCGCCGTGCTGTTGGAATCGGCCTATCTCACGCACGAACCGAGCGCGCGGGCGTTGGAGGCGCCGGAAACCCTCGACCGCCAGGCCATCGCCATCGCGCGCGGCTTGGAGGCGTACTTCGCGGCGGACCCGCCCCGGGCCGTGGCCAGTGAGATAACAGCAGACGGCGCCCATGACAGCGCCGTTGTTTCCTTCGACCGGGGCCTGCCCATCGACAGCCTCACGGTGACAGCGGAGGTCAACG
>PUOI01000517.1 GCA_003552765.1 Candidatus Hydrogenedentota bacterium
AACACGACCTGGACGCGGCGGCCCCGGCCGTTCGTCACCCAGATGAGCCCGAGTTCCAGCCGGCGAAGGAGATGGCGCACCCCCCGCCACCGCTTGACGGGCTTCTCGGGCCTTGGCACGGCCACGTAGACGTTGGGCGTGAGCTTCTGCCGGGCGGCGGCTTGCGCGAGCAAGTCCACGTTCAACCGGCGCTTCAGTTCCACCACAATGAACTCATCCTCCCCCCGCGTGGCCACGAGATCACAGTCATGGACCTCGCTGCGCACGGTATAGCCCTGCTTTTCGAGATAATCCCGCACGGGGCCGGCGAGATCGCGTTCGAGGGGGGCGGGACGCGTCATGCCCGGGTGGGACCGTTGGCCTGGGTGGGACCGTCGGCCTGGGCCTCGCACAACCACAGATAGAGTTGCACCATCCGCATGTTGAAAACGTATTCACCTCGCCCATCACCCTGACGAATGACATTGAGATCGCGCATACGGCGCAAGAAATTGTCGAGTTTGCGGCGTTCCGTTTCCGTCAGCCCTTGTTCCAATTGCTTGCGTGTAAAACGGGGTTCAAGGCCAAGCCGCGCAAGTTTACTCAAGATCGCGTGGTAATCGGGACTGCGCAGCGTCTTGTATACCTGCTGGTCCACGTACTTCTTGCCTACCTCTTCCGCCGCTCCTATGACGGCTTGCAGCGCGTCTTCATGATCAATTACGGAATCCTTGTCAATCCAGAACGCGTTGTCACCCACGAGATGCATGATCTTCGGAAACCCCGCGGACACCTGCACCATCAGGCGCATGGCGTCGGGCTCCACGGTCATGCTCACGCTCTCGAAAGCCCGCTGGAAAAAGTCTTCCATTTCCGCGGGCGTGAGCGCGCCTATATGCACCACATCGAATCTCCGTTCCACGGGCTGATGGCGCTGTATCATCTCGCGCCGGCGTTCCCCCGTCCCACACAGCATTAGCAACAGGGGCAAGGGCTCGGCAGACAAGGCGTTCTTGTCCACGATGCCTTTAATGAAGTGGGCGAAGTTGGACGAGGCGGTTATTCCATTGATTTCATCAAGTACGAGAAAGAGTCCCTCATACCCTTCTTCCCGCACCCGCTTATGGATCTCGCCAAGGAACGGAAGAATGCCCCGGGCGATGGATGGCCCTTCGCGTTTCAAAGCGTCGGCGTGAATCGTGACGCCGAAGATCGTCTGCTCCCCCACGTATTCAGCAAGCCAGTTCATGACCTTTTCAGACCGGCTGGGGCCTAGCGGCGCGCTCTCCGAGGCCGCTGCCTGCAACAGGGCCGCCCCGATATCATCCGGTGACTCGGCGGTCTCGAGGGTGGTATACAATCCAAAGAGTTTGTGCTGACGTTCGGCGCGCCATTGCGTGAACCGCGCCAGGGAACTCTTGCCAATCCCGTATTCACCCTCGACGAAGAACGCCGCCGGTTTACCGGCCTGCACTTGGGCCGCGCCACGGGTGAGGATGCGTTGGATCTCCGCGGCCCGTCCGGCGAACAAATCCACCGGCACGGGCTGGCCGGGATAGAATGGGCTACGGCTCTTGGTGCGCTGGGTCATGGCAATGGCTTCTTGTTTTCATGCTGCGAAAGGAGTTGAGGGGAGTGTATCATTCTCAACCGGGCCGCGCCAATAAACGGGATGCGTCCTCTCCCGGAACAAAACAGTCCATCATTGTGTTTATTTTTCGCATGACAGGGGATTGGGGGCGCGGGCCGGCGGCAAGAAGACGGAACGACCCCGCCGATGACGAACGCTGTATAGCCATGGCGCGGGAGTTTTACGGCCTCGCGGCGCCCTACGGCCTCAATTATCGCCGCCTAGCCGAAATCAAACGCGCCTACGGTAGCGCCAATCTGTTCCGGGGAAAACCAAACATCAAGCCCGCCAAGGGATAAGGGACGCGCATGACCCGGCGCGTTCCGAGCTGTTGCGGTCAAGCCAGCCAAGGGGCCATAATAGCGCAAACTCCCGGAACACAAACACAAACCATGCGAGGGATCCCTCAGACGTGCGTGTTGTATCTTCTTTAGCAATCGGATTGCTCATATCAGCCGCAGCCTTGGGGCAAATCGCCCCCAATGTCATCTATCAGCCCGGCGGCGGCAATTTCACCGTCACGCCGTCGACCCCGGTGGTGCTGGCGGATGATGCGACCGAACATGAGGTCCGGCAGGTTCGCCGGTTACTGGCGGAAGCTGGGCATGATCTCCCGTTGATCGCAGCACGGAATCACGAGGCTGGCGCACCCGCCGTATACGTCGGGGAGCCAGGCCGACACCAGGCGCTGAACCGCAGGGAGGTGCGCCGGGAATGGGATGACGTGGAGGAACCGTCGCCGGGGGGATACCGCCTCGTGGTGAACCGGCGCATGGCGGTTGTCGCGGGCGCGGACTCCGATGGGACGTATTACGGTCTGCGCGATCTCACGGAACGCCTCGCACAAGGCAACGAGTTGGAGGCCGTGGAGTTGAGCGCGGGGCCGGCTCAACGGTGGCGCGGCGTGATTGTGACCGAACCGCTTGATGAGGCGGCGTTGGACCGGCTCGAAGCGTTGCGCGCGAACGTGGCCGTGTTTGACCACCCCGACTTTCTCACCACCGACGAAACGGTCTTGCGGCAATGGCGCGACACCTTCGAGGCGGCGCGCCTGCGCAATATCGAGCCCGTCCCCGTGGTCCCGCTTCTCACAGGATCGCCCGAGCTTCTCGCCCATGCGCCCGGCGCCGCCGAAGGCCACGTGGTCCGGAAATCCTTCACGCTTGAGGGCGAGTCGTGGCGAATGCTTGGCTGGGATCCCATTCAACACGGCGGGGATGCGCCCATCCGCGTGTACTTCAAGGGGGACCGCATGCAGCGAGGGGTGGACTACGCCCTTGAGCCAGCCGATCCCCTTTTCGCCGGTCTCGAGGATGAGCCAAGGGCGTGGATGATTCGCCGGCTCATGGGCGGCTCCATCGCGGATGGCGGGGCCGTGCAGGTGAAATTCGCGCGCGTTCCAGAAGACGCGCACGCGCTCTGCCCAAGCATGGAGCACACCCACCGCCTGTGGGCCGGGGTCCTGCGTCAACTCTCGGCTATTCTGCAACCCCGCTACATTCATCTTGGCCTGGACACACTGGGGCCCTTTGGCGCGGACTGGCGCTGCCGGGAACGGGGCCTTTCGCGGGAGGCGTTGCTGCGCGAGGCGCTCGGACGGCTCGAGGATATGGCGCCAGACCTTCAGCCTCCCCCCCGCTTCATGGCCTGGGCCGATCTCTTCGACCCGCGAGGGGCGGGCCGGTTCACGGGATTCTCCGGCGACCAAATCCCGGCGCCATCGAGCTTGATGCTTCTCTTCCGTCCCGCAGACCCCGAAGCGGCCCCGGCGGGCGCGCCGGCCTGGACACGCGCCAGGCGGGAACAGATGGCAGCCGTTACGCCCGCCGCGCCTCTTGCCGTGCATACATGGATTGACGCTGCTCAGGCGAGAGACTTCAGCGGCATGTTTCTTGAAGCTAACCCCAACGTTTCAACAGAAGCCGTGAAGCTGGCGTTGACCCGCGCCTGGAATCCGGATGAGCGCCGCGCGCCGTGGCCGGAAGGGCTCAACGCCTTCTTCGGCGCGCGGTTGTTGGAGCCCGATTTCGCGGCCGTACTCGAAGCGCTCGTGGAACACGCCAACCGCGAGACCTTGCGGGCAATCCCCGTAGCTGAACGGCGGCGGGCTTTTCGCGACCTGATGCGCGGCATGCGGGAGCGCCATGGAGAAGCCGCAACGCTTGGCTTGGTCGAGGCGCAATACGAGAACATCTTGCGTCACCTCGAACTTGAACAACGCTTCGTCGAAGAACGATCTCGCAATCTAGCTCGCGACGTGGTTGACCTTGTTGAAGCGCAGCACGCCCTCGAC
>PUOI01000353.1 GCA_003552765.1 Candidatus Hydrogenedentota bacterium
CAGATTAACATAGCAGAAGGCGGTGCGCTGGACCACCGGTTTATCGCGTGGCTGGATATGGGAACGCTTGAGCTTGATGAAGGTTCTTACCGCCTAGAGTTCCGTTTCGAGGGCGGCGTCTCCAACAGCGGCGCGATCGACTGCTTCCTGCTCACCCTCGATCAGGCCTTTGTGCCCAGGGGCAGCGCAAAACCGGCGGAGCGCACCGGCGAAGCCGCACCGGGATTCTTCGCGTGGGAGCCGGATACCTGGAACCCGGACAGAGAATCGCCTTTTGACTTGCGCCACCTTAACGAAGCGACGGCGGGGGAGAACGGTTTCGTGCGCCGCGAAGGGGACGGGTTCGTCCTCGGCGATGGTGCGCCCGTGCGTTTCTGGACGGTGCAGGGCGACGGGCTTCAGGGGATAGCCCGGAACCGCCAGGAGTGGGGGGCCGAGCGCCTCGCGGCATACGGCGTGAACCTAGTCCGCAGCGGAGGGACGGCGTTTTTCCAGCAGTGGATGCAAGGCGACCGGGAGGCGTTTGAGCAGCGGCTGGACAACTACCACGCGATGGTGGCGGCGCTGAAGGATGCGGGCATCTATGTTTACATCAATCACCTTTTCTGGCACACCCACACGACGGTGACCCTGCCCACGGAAGTGTTCCCCGGATTCGAGGACGGTGAAACGGCCTTGGCGTTGCTGTTCTTCAGCGAGGATTTCCAGGATTATTACCTGGAGTTCATGGAAGAGCTGATGACCACGCCCAATCCCTATACGGGCCTGCCGATGGCCGAGGACCCGGCCGTGGCGTTTCTGGAAATTCACAACGAGAGTAACCTGCTGTTTTACACGTTCAACCCCAACAACTTCGTGGAAGCTGAACGCGAACTGGTCGAGCGCCGTTTTGGCGATTGGCTGGCCGAGAAGTATGGGTCGCTTGACGCGGCGCGTGATGCCTGGGGGGACGAGTCCCACACCGGCATCCGCACGCCGGACGATTTCGAAGCGGGGCGCGTTGGTCTGTATGGGGCCGGGCATCTAACCGGCGCGGAGTGGGCGCAAAGCCAGCGCAACGACCTACGCGCGAGCGATCAGCTCCAGTTCATGGTGGAGGCGCAGAAGGGGCTTTACGAACGGATGAGCAGGATCCTGCGCGAGGAGATCGGCGTGAACCAAGTGATCGCGCCGAGCAATTGGACGACGGCCGACGAGCAAATTCTTGGCGCGCTGGAGCACTACACCTATACCGGCGCCGATCTCATCGCCCACAATAGCTACTTTGGCGTCCCGCACGAGAATAATCCCCGCTTCTACCGGATCGATGTGGGCGATCAGTACCGTAACAGAAGCGCGCTGACCATGCCGGGAGGCGCGGGTTCGCTGCAGCGTCAGACGTATGCGGGCTATCCCTACATGATCACGGAGAACAACTGGAACCGTCCCAACCGTTTTCGGGCCGAGTTTCCCGTGCTTGTATCGGCCTATGCCTCGCTTGCCGGTATAGATGGCTGGCTTTTCTTTGCACACAATACGGACCCCTGGGACAGCGAGATGAGAGTCTGGGGCATCAACGACACCACGGTGCTGGGCCAATTCCCCGCCACGGCGCTTCTTTACCGGCGCGGTGACGTGCGGACGGGCGACACCGTGGTGCATGAGGCGCTTGCGCTTGAAGACCTCTATGCGTTCGAGGGCCAGGCCATTCAACCCGATGCCGGGATCGACGACCCGCTTTACGACGATCTTCTGCGGGAGGTTGAAGAAGGCGAGAGCGCGCCGTCTCAAATCGATCCGCTGGCATTTTATGTGGGCGGGGTGACGCGTAGCGTGGGAGGGGAGGACGATGAGAACATCCTGGCCGATCTGCGCCCTTACATCGACCGTGAGAACGAGACGGTGCGCAGCATAACGGACGAGCTGCGCTGGGATTACGGTACAGGCCTCATGACCATCAACACGCCACGCGCCCAAGGCGCCACCGGTTTCCTGGCCGAGGCGGGGCGCATCCAGCTGGACGATATCGTCATTGAAAGCGGCAACGAATACGGCTCCATACTTGCGATATCGCTGGACGATGAACCGCTTTCGGATTCCGGGAGCATATTCATCCAGGCGGCCACCGAGGACAGGACCTACGGTTACCAAACGGAGGAGGATGAGGATGGCGTCCATACGGTCCAGGAGCTTGGCGGCCATCCGCTGAACGTTCGGCTGATCGATGCGTCGGTGACGCTGAGGCGCGGCGGCCTGAGCCAAGCGACGGTGCTGGACGGAAACGGCTACGTCACGGAGCGCGAGGCCGATGCCGAGGCCGGAGAGGCATTCCGCGTCCGGCTTCCCGAGGATGGATTGTATACCTTGGTGGAGTAGGACAAGACGGGTCCACAACGAAAAGCGCATGCGGTCAACGGCCGCGGAGAGTCACGGGCGTTACCCGGAGCCGGCGCCGTGAACGCGGCAGGACGCAAGCGATCCGCCTTGCGGAAGGCCGGCGGCTATTCCGGGTCTGGCTCTTCGCCCCAACGGGGCCGTTCTTCGGCCTCTTCCCAGGACACATCGCCGTCTCGGCCGTAAACGCGGATCTTGGTTCCCTCCGGCAAATGCGAGTGGACGTGAAACTGCCTACGGAGCCACTTCTTGGTTGTTTCCCGGTCACCTTGACCCATGGCCCCGGGGCCCGAACCCTCCACACCGTCGATCGTGGGAAAGAGGATGCGGATGCCTTCTTCATGACGGCCAATTCGATACTTGAAAGAGATGGGCATGGGCGCCTGATCCAGAATCTCCAACAAGGCGTGTTGAACGGTGACCCCGTTGAGGTCTAGCGTAATGGCCTGCGTCCGATCGAACTCGGGATGGGGCAGGCGAAGCCTGTCAATCAGGTTGTCCTGGTAAACGCTAAGATAGCGCCCCTCTGGCGCTTTCGCGTTGACGGCGTCTTGCAACGCCTCAAGCGCTTCCCACGTGGTGGCGTTTTCGAGGGAGAGGTCGACTTCCAGGTCCATGTGCGTGTCCCGGCCCGATGTGGGTTCGAACGTAACACGTTCCCCATGCAGTGACCAATCGTACATGCCCTCCGCCAACACAGTCACGCGCGATAAGGCCACAGCGAGTTGTTCACCCTCTTCAATGCGGAACTGAACTTGCGGTAAGGTGTCCTGACGGCCGTTCCGCTCCCAGGGCTTCTCATTGTGCACGAGACCGATAGGGATGGCATACGCATCCGTGAAGGCTTTGGAAAGTCCGTAGAAAGAAGGTAACGTAAAGGCCCTATCCCACTCGTGATCTCTTCGGGCTTCCCGCTCCAGGATTGATTCGCCGTTCTCCGCATGGCTCTCAACGCAGAAGAAAGCGGCACATGTCATCGCCACTGCAAACACCATCATTCCAAACGCTTTGCATGTCATTGTTTGTTCCCTCCTTTGCGATGCGGCTTAATCGGCTGCGAGCGCGGCGTTCCCGCCCCTCGGGGGAACCGCGTCCGGCGGCTGTTCACGCGAACAACCTTTCACTCAGTGTAGACCCGGTTGATCGTGTGTGTCAAATGTCCAATTTGAACAGAATCCGGTTTAGTGGGGATGTTTCACTGATCGGATCCATCTGGTGGACATATCATATGTATCCACTCAACTGCTCCAAGGCCGCGACGGTATGCTCATAAACCGCGAGTAGCCGGGTGGGCGGGCTCCATCTCCGTCAACTCACGCGGTCCCGGCGCAAGTTATACTTGTACATACGCCAGAAGGTTGAACTCACCACCCCACGGGACCTCAGAAGAATGGTTTGGAACGCGATTGCCGTTACAACGTTGTTTGCCGCCGCTGGTTTGCTCAACGTGACCCACGTCTGGGTCGAATCGCCGCTCACGCCGGTGTTTCCCGGCAGTGAACGGCCGGGCGGCCG
>PUOI01000087.1 GCA_003552765.1 Candidatus Hydrogenedentota bacterium
AGGATTAACGCCATTTTCGGCGCAATCTCATGCTCCCACTGGGGTAAATCGAAATCCCGGTTGTTGGGTCATGCGACGTGGGAGAGATCGTGCGGACATGCGATTACCGGAGAGCCAGACATACACTGCCGTGCAGCAAGGCGCTGACCTCGCGGCGTTATCTGCCGGGGATGAAGACCAAGCCCCCCTGAAACAAGAGGCGTTGGCCTATCTCAACGAACCCCCCTATTCGCCTCCCTGGTGGCTTCGGGGAGGACACGCCCAGACCGTCTGGGGACCTTTCCTAAGACGAAACACAACGCCGCCGCGCCACAAGGAAACGTGGGAAACACCGGATGGCGATTTCCTAAACATCTACTTCACCGAGGAACAAGCACGTCGCCCCGTGGTCCTGTTGCTCCATGGACTCGAGGGCTCCGCAAACTCGCAGTACATCTTGGGGCTCACCTGGCGCTTTCGCGCGTTGGGTTGGACAACGGTCACGATGGAATATCGCGGTTGCGGCGCCGTGATGAACCGGGCCTTTCGCCTCTACCACTCCGGGGAAACAAGCGATCCCGAATTCGTGGTCCATGAGTTAATCGAACGCTACCCTGATCGCCCATTGTTTCTTGTAGGCGCTTCGCTGGGCGGCAACATCATCGCGAAATGGTTCGGCGAACAAGGCGGCGCGCTCCCCGCCGAAGTACAGGCAGGCGCGGCCATCTCGCCGCCTTTCGATTTGGCGGTCTCCGCCCGGCGCGTGGACACCATGCTGGGCGGGGCCTACGCCCGCTGGTTCATGCGCAGCATGGTTCCCAAGGCCCTCGAAAAGGAACGGCAGTTCCCCGGCCGTCTGGACCGCGAGGCCATAAGCCAATGCAAGACGTTTGCCGAATTCGACACGCTGGTCACCGCCGTGCTCCATGGTTTCCGGGACGCGGAGGACTACTGGATCAAGAGCCGGTGCGGCCCCTTTCTGCCTGACGTGCAGCGGCCGTTGCTGTTGATTGCCGCGGAAAATGACCCAATGAATCCGGGCGAGACGCTGCCGCGAAATGCGGCGAACGCCTCGCCCTGGTTGCACTCTCTCTTCACCAAACGGGGCGGTCACGTGGGCTTTGTGTACGGTTGCTCTCCGTTTCACCCCCGCTATTGGGCGGAGGAGCAAGTGGTCCGTTTCCTCTCGTACTACGCCGAACGCGCCGGGTGACAACCCAACGGATCACCACACCTTGAACCGGACCATCCCCTCGCCGGGATCTTCGAACGGCCCAGGCGTGGGCGCGCTCTCGCTGCGCGCTTCTTCAAAGTAGTCGCTGCCGAGGTCGATCGCGGATCCATCCGGTTTTCTGAAGGGCAAAGCTGGTATAGCCGCCTCGCCCAAGCGTTCGCTGGTCACCCGTTCGGTGGGAGCATCCGCGAGTGACGAATCCAGCGTCATCTCCAGATACACGCCGTCTTCTTCCTTGGTCAGCCGTATTTCGGGGTCGAAATCCGGGCGAACCACGGGCTCCGTTTCGTGTTCCGAGGCCTCGGCGCCGTTGTAAAACACATTGCCGCCCATATACATGGGCAGAGCCGCATCGTCATACGGCGTCAGTCCAGGACCGCCCACGAAGACGTTGTTGTAGAAGCGATTATCCCCGCCCTCGTGGTTTTGCAGTCCCGCCACCTCGGTCGAATGGGGCTCCAAGTATGGCGTCTCGCGACCCAATACAGGCTGGGCGTGAACGTGCCCCACGAACAGATTGTGGGCGTAGGCCCCGCCTTGAGACCAGTCGGAAAGAGCGTGGCCCGAAAGCGCAAGGTTGTGGTCCAACAAGAAGGGGCCATGGTTGACCTCTATGAAGAAGTCTTCTTGGGGGCCGTTGTCGTGCAACACATTTCGCGTCACGCGCGTCCCCTGCGTCATCCAGTCCAGCCAGATCCCCCGCGTGGTCCGGTAAATGTGGTTATGGCTGATCTCGCTGTCCACCGCGGCATGAATCTTGATTCCCCCCATCTCGGCGCCCGTGAACAGCCGGTGGATGTGGATGTCATGGATCTCGTTGCCGGTGATCGTACTGAACACCGCGCCAAGGCTTCCCACGAGCCCCGCTTGCTCACAATGCGAGATGCGGTTGTTGCGGACGATGTGATGCCCTATGTTTTCCTTCGACCAGCCATCTTCCAGGGCGCGTTCGATGGTCTCGACGTACCCCTCGGCGGTGTCCTCCGAGGTATTGTCCCACTCATCTCCGTACTTACCGAGCGTAACCCCCACGCAGCGTGAGTAGCGGATATCGTTGCCCTCGATGATCCAGCCCCGGCACCAGTGCGCGCCGATCAGCCCCACTTGCTCCGCCGTCGGAGGCGCCCAGGGTGTGGCGGCCTGCATCATCGTGAAACCACGCACGGTGATGTAATTCCGGCCGGGTTCGCTGGGATAAAACACCGCTTGGCGGACGTTGATTTCGACATCCGCTTCGTTGGGATCCGTATCCTTGAACTGCGCCCAGATCACGGTCTCCGTCTCGTCCACCTCAGCAAACCATTGGCCCAACTCCGCCGGCCCGGCTGTCTCCGCGGCAGGCTCGTCGACAGGGTTCTTGAACACCAAGCACACGGTATTCGTACCGCTGGTCGACGTAATCTCGGCCGTGAACGATTCCCACTCTTGCCAGCCGCCCGTGTTCGGGACCGAAAACTCGCCCAGAAGCTCGCCGTCCGGATTGTCCAGACGAATCTCCACGGTCCCGCCTGTCGTGGCAGAGGCAGCGCGAATCTCCAGCTCCTCCGCGCCCTCGCCAAAGTCAACGCCGTCGTACAGGACCCAGTCGCCATGTTCAATCCAACCGATGCAATCCACCCCTTCCGTCGAAGACGCTGTATCAATCCCGCTCTGCTCCGCGTAGTCCACGGCCAGCACCCGTTCAGCGTCCCCAGGCCGGAACCAAACCACGTTCAGCAAAACCCCCGACGGAGCTTGGGCGTCCCGCCAAGGCGGACGCTCTCCAACGGGCTCCAACACTTCGTCCAGCGCGGCCGCTTCCGTCAGCCAATGGCCATCAAGATAGACCGCGCCGGTGTGATGCGGCCGGTCCAAGGGGTTAAACCAATCGCCATGAATCTCGTCGCTGTACGGATTAAAGTCTCCGAAGAAATCGTTGGGGATACGCACCTTCCACGTATCATGCCCCACGTGCTCCCAGCCTTGCATGGGTTCAGAGCCTTTGACGACTACGTCTTCTCCCGGCGCCGCCCGATAGACGATACGTTCCTCGCCGGAGATGCCGCCTCGCGGCGGATCGATTCGTTCACGATAGACCCCTTCATGCACCGTGATCGTGTCGCCCGGCTCGGCCCTGTTCGCCGCTTCCGAGATGGTGCGTAACGGCTGCGCTTCGCTCCCGTCCCAGCCGTCATCGCCATCAACGGCTACATGATATTCCCGGCCCCCATCCCCCTCACCGGCCAAGGCGATGCCTGTCTGAGCCATGGATGCCGCCAAAGCCCCCGCCGAAGCCGTCTTCAAAAATTGCCTGCGCGTGGTTCTCGTCATGTCTCCCATTTCCTTTTTCTGTCGCTGTTCCCGCCGGACGCGCCTACAATGACGCCCAGCTTATGTCTCATCCTCTCGATTCGCCAAATAGCCCGACACAAATACCCGATGCACTTTAACGCCAAGCAGAGACAGATGCAAGAGCCGCGCAACCCCGAACGCATCGGTCCTGGACAGCCCTTGACCCCGCAGCGCTTTTTGGGGCGCGCCGCTTCCTTGACATGGGGAGAAGCGATTTGTATAATCTAGATGGTCGCCGGAGATACGAACACCACCTCCTGAGCGGCTGCAAGTGGGGGTGTAGCTCAGCTGGGAGAGCGCTTGGCTGGCAGCCAAGAGGTCAGGGG
>PUOI01000209.1 GCA_003552765.1 Candidatus Hydrogenedentota bacterium
GCCTCGATGTTGTTCGCCATCCCGTCGGGGAGATGGGTGCGATCGGGATTGATGTTCACCCTGTCAAACAAGTGGGTCTTCATGTAATAGCGGTACGAGTTCGGATCCTCGGGGGGCAGACCGATGTACTCGTCGAGGTTAAACGTCGTCGCCTTGGAGAAATCGAGCCCCTCTTCCTTGTGTCTGCGCGCCAACTCGGCATATAGGGCCTCCATCGTGCGCCCTGTCGCCAGTCCAAGCACGAGGTCAGGCCTCTTCCGCAAAGCGTTGGCGATGATGTCCGCGGTCAGGTTGACTGCCGATTGATGGGATTCCCGAATGATGATTTCCATGCCAAAACCTATGTGTTGGGGTACAACCCTCGCCCATTCCCGCTGAACATGCATGAACTAAACCACGGAACACGTGGAATACACGGCAAAGCCTTGCGAGGAGAGCTTTAGCGGCGTGTAATCCGCGTGTTCCGTGGTTGGGAGCAGCCTGTCTGTGTTGTTATTCCGTGTCGAGGTCCAGATCCATCACGAAAACGTGTTCGCCTTCCCGGGGGCACTGGGTTACCCATTCTCCCTCGGGCGAAATGATCCCGGTGGGGGAGTTGTTTGGCCCGCCTGAATAGGATGCGTTCACGGTGATGATGTACACCTTGCTCTCCATGGCCCGCAGGACCAGGTTCGACACGTGATAGTCTTCATACAGCGGGGTTTGGCCCGAGTTGACGCTGTGAAAGATCACCTGCGCGCCGCGCTCGCCGAGCTGACAACTCAGCCGGGGATCCGGGTACGGACCAAATCCCGGCGTCACCCACAAGTCGTTCGTGATGAGGCAGCCGAAGTCCAGGCCCATGTGCCGGAACACGCGCAATTCGCTTCCGGGCTGAAACACCTCCCGGTCCCCGCGTGTGGGAATCAGTTTCTCGTGGGTCCCGAGCAATCCGCCATCGTCGGTGTAGATGCGCGTCTGGATGAAGGCCTCGCTGTCCTCGCGGCAGCCCGTCCCGATGAGGGCCGTCGTGTAGGATTGGCGGCAGGCCTCGGAAATCTGACGCCACGCATTCGACGTTCCCTTATCTCCAAAACTCCCGTGGTATCCCGTCAGACTCATCTCCGGAAACAGCAGGAAGTCGGCGTCGCTGTGGCGGATGTAGTGCAGAATCTTCTCGATGTTGTCGTCCAGTTTCGCCGACACGGGCATCTGGACGCCGGACATTCGAATGGCAGCCATGATTTTCCTTTCTATGCTTCACTATGTATCTTCCCCATCGCCGGATGACACCGGCGCGCCGCGCTTTCTCTCTCTAGCCCCATTTGAAGAGCGCGGCTTGTCTCAGTCGCGTGCGGGTCATCCAAGCGCCGGGGGATCTCTAAGGAAACGGAATTCTACCATAGCCGGCGGGGCAAGGTCATTACTACGGAAGATCCTGCGATTCGCGCTGTGAGCATGGGGCCTCCGCGCCCTGGTTAGATGTCCAGGCCCACGCTACGCATCAGGGCGAGGGCGTTGCTCTTTTCCACCACGCCGGGGCGCATCTTGTAATCAAACTCAATGCGGCCATCCTCCACCCGGTCTTGGAAATGGACGTTGGCGCAGCCCCGCATCTCGTGTTCAAGCCGCGTGAGGGCGAGGTCGTGTGTTGTCACCAGCCCGAAGGCGCCCCGTTCGGCGAAGCGTTTGAGCAGAGCCTGTGCCCCCTGCACCCGGTCGTGCGAGTTGGTGCCGTGAAGGAGTTCGTCCAACAGAAAGAGCAATGGGCGTTCGGCGCGCGTCATCTCCATGAGGCGGCTCAATCGCCGAATCTCGGCGTAGAAGCGCGACACGCCCTCCTGGATGCTGTCCTCCACGCGCAGGGTGGCGCCGATCAAGATGGGATTCAGCCGCATGGCGCGGCAGCATACGGGGGCTCCCGTTTGCGCCAGCACTACGTTGACCCCCACCGTGCGGAGCAGCGTGCTCTTGCCCGACATGTTGGACCCGCTCACCACCAGAAGCCGCGTCGCCGCACGCAGCCGCACGGTGTTGGGCACACGCTGACCGGGGGGCAACAGGGGATGGCACGCTTCCTCCAGTTCCAACAGCGTCTCCTTGCCGCTGGCCGCTTGCGCGGAGTCCATTGTGCTGTGAAATTCGGGACAGGCATAGCCGGGGTGCTCAAACGCGAACCCGCCCAAGGCGAGGAGCCCGTCCAGTTCACCCAGCGCATCGGCCCAATCCGCGATGTGCGGCCCATGCCGCTGCCGCCATTGCTCGATGGCGTGACAGAGTTGAACCCGCCATAGCATGAAGAAGGCGGGAATCATGAACATGGGATTGTTGCGCATTTCCAGGAGTTCCACCCGGTTGTGAAGCCGGCGAACCTCCGCCGATACAGGCTCGCCACCCGGCATGAGGCGCTCCCGCAATGCGGCCAGCGGACCCGAGGCCACGGGGGTCTGCTCGAAATGCCACAGCACCGCCGACAGCCCGCGCAATCCACGCTCCCGCCGGTTGAGCGCCTGGTCGACCTGATCAACGCGTCCTCGCATTTTCTTCTGTACGGCCCAGCATACGCCTGCTGTTCCAAGCAAGGGAAGCGGTCCCCAATTCCAGTAGAGGAGGCCCACGACGCTGAGCGCGCCCGCGAAGAAAAAAACGTAGCCGGCGGTTCGCGCCCAAGCCGGAATGGTGACGGGCGGCTGCCCGCCCCACTGAGCCAATTCGTCCGCCGTGTCGGGGCCTTTTTCTTCCGTGGCGGTGGCGGCCGCCAAGGTTTCGCGAAGATCCAGCCTGGAGGCAAACGCTTGCACGGCCTCTTGGCGAGCGGTGATCGCGTCCAGTCGGAAGGGACCATCCTCCCGTCTGCCCGCCTCCCGCAGCCAATACCCCAAGCGCTTTTCGCCGAACGTGGTAGAAGCCGTGTTGAGAAGCTCGAAGAGCGAGCCGTGGCCGAAAAGGTCGAGGTCCCGTGCGTAGGGGTGATCTTCATCGTCCAGACCGGGCGGGGTATCGCGGCTTTGCCCGCGCCATTGTCCGCGCAACCGCGCAAGGCCCTGCTCGTAAAACCGGATGCGCGCATCGGCTTTTGGGACGCCGCTCATGACGCGGGCGTGGAGAATGGCGAGGAGTATATACCCCGCAAGAGGAATCCCCGTCCAGGTCCAATGGTAGAGTTCACTATAGAAGGCGTAGGCGAAAACCCCGGCGGCCGCGGCGAACACGGCCAAGCGCGCGTTCGCCAACGCATTGTCCCGCCGGCGCAACTTTTCCCGCGCTTCGCGGCGTTCGGCCAAGCGGGTTTCGTAGAGGGATTCGGGATCCGTGTTGACGGGGTCCGGGCGGTTTGGGGCGCCAGAGGCGCCGTGAAACGAGGTGGACAAGCAAGCAAACTCCCAACAAATTGTGGCGTCTTACGCTATATGAACTGAAGAGCATAGGACCGGGGCGGCGGCCCTTCACCCGGCGATTGGCGGCTTGCCTGGGGAAGCGTTCCGTTGGACGATCGCCTCATGCCGCGTTCGCCGGGCCTGTTGCTCCCGCGTAATGAGGCGAAGCCACTCCGCCGCCGGCCAGTCCTCCGGGCACATGCGGCGGATGAACGGCTCGAGGAATGTGTCGTCGTACCAATCGCAGAAAGAATCGTAGAGTTGAACATGATTCTTGAGGCGCTGTTCCCGCGTGTATGGCGCGTCGAGAATAATCGCATCCAAATCGATGAAGTAAAAGCGCTCGCCGCCGGCCGTATGGATGTTCTTCCCGGCCAAGTCTTGATGAAACGCGCCCGCGCGGGTAAGGGCATTCACCGCGTCCGCCAATCCCGCGAAGAAGGCGTGCACGGTCTCCGGCGGGGCGTTTTGGGTTCGCAGCTCCCAGGCGTGCTCCTCCACCCCCCGGCAGCC
>PUOI01000340.1 GCA_003552765.1 Candidatus Hydrogenedentota bacterium
AGCGTGGAGGCGATGCAGCGGATTCCCGAGGGGTTCAAGAACAACATTCTGTGGAACGCCGGCCATATCGGCGTGGTCCAATGCGAATTGCTCTATGGTTTGAGCAAACGCGCGCTGCCCGTGCCGGAGGGATGGGTCGAGCTATTTGATAATGGTACGTCTCCCTTGGAGTGGAACGATCCGCCCCCGGCGCGGGATGTAATAGAGGTGCTCGAAGGATTGACCAGCCAGATTGAGAACGATTATCGAGACGGCGTGTTCGACGGTTTTCAAGCCGCGGAACTGGCGCCGGGCGTCGCGTTCAACACCTTCGAGGAAGCGGCTCAATTTCACTGTTCTCATGAAGGCCTGCATCTCGGGGTGATCATGAGTCTGAAGAAACTGGTCTAACCACGGAAGCGGGTGGCGTATTGCTGCGCCACAGCCAAGGGGGGGTGAGTATCATGAAGTTCTTGGGGATTGCCCTTGTAGGGGTTGGGTTGGCCGCGCTCTTGGGCGTCAGCGCGCCGGTCCATGGCGCCGATGAAACAGCCCGGTTTGAAGACACGCCGTTTCCCCGCATCGCCATGCTGTGGCGGCCGGGCCGGGGAGACGATTATTCGCTGGAACGCCACGCGCGTTACGACTTGATTCTAACGGGGCCGTGGCAGTTCCGCCTGCAATTCAACGATGATCCGCCCGGTCTGGCGACGGGGTTCACACAGGAATCGATTGAAACAGCTCAGGAACGGGTCGAAACCTTGCGGGAACTCAATCCAGACGCCGTGATACTCGGGGAAATCTTCTTCTTCGAGTACCGGGAAGAGTGGTTGCCCGAGGATCATCCGTGGTGGCTGCGGGTGGATGGCGAACGCGAACAGTTCTGGCCGGGGACCTACCGGCTGGACTGGACCAACCCCGAGGTCCACGAGCACATCATCTCCCGGACGCTGTCCCTCAAGGAAGCAGGGGTGGACGGGGTCTTCTACGACAACCTGCGCAATGAGCCCGATGCCTGGGTCCCCTTCTTGGAGAAGTTGCGCGAGGCCGTGGGTGATGATTTCCTTATTCTGGCCAATTCCGGGTACGCCGTGGGCGAACACGATTTCGCCGCGCCGTTTATCAACGGTTTCATGTACGAGTCCGGCTGGAGCCATGGGCGGACGGAATGGGACGAGACCATTGAGGCGAAACAGCACACGGAGTCGCTGTTGCAAGAGCCGCGCATCAGCGTCATCGAACGATTTGAAGTGACTGAGGGCAGGGCTGGCTGGCCCGGCGATCCTGGCCGGGGCGAACCGCCCGAGGAACGCGACCATCAAGCGCGGCGCTGGAGCATGGCCTACGCGCTCGCCATCGGCGACTACTTCTATCTGTTCGCCGACGACACCTCCCATGCCCACGACTGGTTTCCGGAGTATGACCGCGAGATTGGCCTGCCCGCCGCGCCCGGCGAACGCGTTAGCTCCCACGTCTGGCGCCGGCGCTACGACAAGGCCCTCGTCGTGGTGAACCTGCCCGGCGCGGACGCCCCCCACGAGGTCACGCTGGACCGACCCGCCGAGGACGCCTTCACCGGAGAAACCGGCGAATCCTTCACCGTTCCTTCGGGCGACGGCCGTATTCTCATCATGGAGTAGCCCGGCAGGCGGGGGTTTTTTCGCCGCTTGCGCTATAGGGCGCGGCGCTTGGGCATAGCGAGTCGGAGACTTCCCAACATATGCACGGAACACAACGAAGCCCTTGCCTGGCGCGTGGCTGAGAAATGTGGTTAATCCGGTGCGCTGGCGGCTATTGAGATCTATAGAGCAAACAGAATCGTATCAATTGCAGCATAGTCTTGTTTCAGACAGAGGCTACTCCCGCCGCGGCCGCCGGATTAAGCCACAGGCGAAAGGATAGTACGAAGGAGATATGACATGGTTGCGAGAAACGCTTTTGAAAAGCCTCTTTTGAGCATTGGCGCGTTCGCGATCGCCGTTGCCTTGCTGGGCTGTCCAGGTTACCAGGATGCGTCACAACTACTCGAAGACTACGCGGACGGCGAACGTGATTTTGCTGGCGTAGAGCTTCCAGACGCGGACCTCCAGGCGGCGAACCTTATCGAGGCGGATCTCCAGGGCGCGAACCTCACAGACGCGAATCTCCGGGAGGCGGATCTATTGGACGCGGACCTCCAAGACGCGAATCTGGAGGACGCGTGGCTTTGGGGCGCGAACCTGTCGGGCGCCTACCTCATGAATGCGGGCCTGTCGGCCGCATACCTCGGGGATGCGGACCTGTCGGGCGCGTACCTCATGAACGCGGACCTGTCGGCCGCATATCTCGGGGACGCGGACCTCGTGGGCGCGTATTTCCAGGAGGCGGACCTCCACGGCGCGAACCTCGTAAACGCGGACCTCGAGGGCGCGCACCTCCGGGAGGCGGATCTCCACGGCGCGAACCTCGTAAATGCGAACCTTTACGAGGCGGATCTCCAGGACGCGAACCTCCTGGATGCGAACCTCAGGCGCGCGGATGTGGAGGTCGAGAACCTCGAAGAGGCGCTGAACGTGCCGCCGGAATTTCTGGAGTAGGGTTTCGCGCTGGCGGCGTTCACCGGCGAAACTGAAAAAGACCACTTTCCGGCCGTCATCTAAACGCCCCCGCCCATAAACGACTTGCCACGCAACGTACCGGCGAAGCCTTCACCGTTCCCCCAGGCGACGGCCGCATTCTCATCATGGAATAGACCGGGAAAGGGGCTGTCATGACGCGCGCGTAGCGCTGTTGCCCGCTTTGAAAGCGGGAGCCTGTTGCACGTCGAGGGGATATTGTGGTAAATTATGCAACAAGACTGCCGCAGTGACCAGGAGTGGGTAGATACCCACTCTTTTTTGTAGCAAGCGAGGACGACGTGACTGCATTTGAGACAGCGCAGAACGTGTGGGGCCTGATCGAGCCGCATCTCCAGGAACAGGGCTACGAACTCATCGAAGTAGAGTATGCCCAGCAGAGCGGCCAATGGACGTTGCGCGTTTTCATTGACCGGCCGGAGGGCATCACGCTGGACGATTGCCAGGCGGCCTCGCAACTGCTCAGCCCCATGTTGGACGAGGCGGACCTCGTGAGAGGCTCCTACGTATTGGAGGTGTCCTCGCCCGGCTTTGACAGACCCGTGCGCCGGCCCCAAGATTTCGAGAAATACGCCGGGGAGCGGGTGAAGTTGAAGACGGTGGCCCCGGTGTCAGGCCGGAAGCGGTTCACAGGCGTCTTGAAAGAGTTTCGTGACGGTCTGATCATAATTGAATGTGATGGGACGCCGTACAACATCCATATCGACAACCTCCACAAAGCTCATTTGGACCGGTAGCGAACCTTGGAGGACGTGTGGAAGATGGCGGAACCGGCCGGAGAAGCGAACGTGTAGAAAACAACATCACAGAACGGCGCGGGTGGGGTCGCCGATAACGCGGTTCCGGCAGGTCCGGACCTAGATTCATTGAGGAGCCTATGGTGGACGTTAATTTGCAGGTGATCCTACAGCAACTCCAGGCGGAGAAGAGCATCAATCGGGAGACGCTCATCGAGGCCATTCGCAGCGCCATTGAGAGCGCGGCGAAAAAAGGGATGACCCACGCCGCCAATGTGATGGTAGACGTGGATCCGAAGACGCTTGAGTTCAAGGTCTACGAGATTCGCACGGTCGTGGAAACCGTCAAGGATCCCAGCCGGGAGATCAGCCTGGACGATGCGAAGGCCCTGAATCCCGATGCCGCGCCCGGCGTCCGCTTGAAGGCGCCGGCCGAGCCCAAGGACTTCGGCCGAATCGCCGCTCAGACGGCGAGGCAGGTAATCATTCAGAAACTGCGGGACGCTGAACACGATCAAGTATTTGACGAGTTTAAGC
>PUOI01000293.1 GCA_003552765.1 Candidatus Hydrogenedentota bacterium
GATCGTCGACGATATCTTGATCGACATGGAGACACGCGACCGCCTGAAGAGTGGATACGGCAACGCGATGCTGGTCTCGGACAGCGTTTATGCGGCCTGCCGGTTCTACGAGATGTTTCAGGAAACCGGCCTGGCGAACCGGTGCGCGATCGTGACCTCATACCGGCCTCAAACCGCGGACATTAAAGGCGAGGATGCCGGCGAGGGAGCGACGGAGAAGTTGCTCAAGTACGACATCTATCGGGAGATGCTGGCCAAGCACTTCAACGAGTCCAAAGAGACCGCGATGTACAAGACGGAGCGGTTTGAACAGGAAGTGAAGACCCGGTTTATCGAGTCTCCGGCCCAGATGAAGCTGCTCATCGTGGTGGACAAACTGCTCACCGGCTTTGACGCCCCACCGGCCACCTACCTCTACATCGACAAGAAGATGCAAGATCACGGCCTGTTTCAGGCCATATGCCGGGTCAACCGTCTGCACACCGACGACAAGGAATACGGTGTCATCATCGACTACATGGACCTGTTCCAATCCTTGGAGGCTTCCATCAAGGATTACACCGGCGCGGCCTTTGAGGGCTATGACCGGGAGGACGTGGACGGTTTGCTCAAGGACCGGCTGGAGCAAGGACGCGAACGGCTTGAAGAAGTGCGCGAGCAGATAAAGGCCTTGTGTGAACCGGTGGAACCGCCCTATGGAACGGAAGAGTACTGCCGTTACTTTATCGGTCCCAGCAACGAACCGGAGACCCAGAAGGACAATGAGCCCAAGCGGCTCGCCTTGTACAAGCATGTGGCCGCTTATGTTCGGGCTTACGCCAATCTCGCGAATGAGATGCCCCAGGCCGGTTATGCTTCCGCCGAAGCGGAAACGATCCGGGACGAGGTCACCCACTATGAGCACGTTCGTGAAGAGGTGAAGCTGCGAAGCGGCGATTACATCGACCTTAAGATGTACGAGCCCGCGATGCGGCATCTCTTGGATACATATATTCGTGCAAAAGATAGTGAGCAGTTGTCCGCCTTCGATGAGACCACCCTTGTGGATCTGATTGTCCAGCGTGGTGAGCAGGCGGTGGAAGCGCTTCCCGAAGAGGTCCAGTCCCGGCAGGAGGCCGTGGCCGAGACCATCGAGAACAACGTGCGAAAGCTCATCGTGGACGAGATGGCGGTCAATCCGAAATACTACGAGCGCATGTCCGAATTGCTGAACGCCTTAATCGAGAAACGCCGCCAAGAGGCGCTGGATTACAAGGCCTATCTCCAGGAGATCGTGGCGCTGACGCGGCAGATCAAGGAGCCAGCGAGAGGAGCAGAATACCCCGCAACCATCAATAGCCCGCCGTTGCGGGCGCTTTATGACACGCTGACGGGGGTGGACAATCTATCCGATCGTCTTGCGCAAGCCCCTACGGCCCGAGATGATTCCGATATGGCCGCGGCGGTGGCGCGGGAGGTTGATTCCGCAATCCGGAACGCGAAGAAGGCGGAGTGGCGCGACAACCAATTCAAACGGCGTGAAGTTCGCAATGCAATCGCATCGGTGGTGAATGACGGCGAATTGGCTGATGAATTGCTGGAACTGGCCCGGAACCAACGGGACTACTGAGGATGGCAACCGAACATTGCAAAATGGAAGTCAGCGGCATTCCCGTCGAGGTCGTCCGTAAAGACATCAAGAATCTGCACCTAGGGGTGTATCCTCCCGATGGCCACGTCCGGGTGGCTGCGCCGCAGCGGCTGGACGACGAGGCCGTGCGGTTGGCGGTGATTTCGAAGCTCGCCTGGATTCGCACACGCCAAAAAGCGTTTCAAGCCCAAGTCCGCCAATCCCAACGCGAACTGATCACCGGCGAAAGCCACTACTACGAGGGCCGGCGGTTTCGCTTGGATGTCATCGAACACAACGCGCCGCCGGCGGTCCGGCTTCGTAACAACCAGTTTATGGAGCTTTCCGTTCGTCCTGGAAGCACGTGGGCCAAACGAAACGAGGTCCTGGAGCGATGGTATCGCGAGCGGCTGCGTGAGCAAATCCCTTCCTTGCTAACCAAATGGGAGCCTCGAATCGGGGAGACCGTCGCCGAGGTCCGAATCAAGAAGATGAAAACCCTGTGGGGGAGTTGCAACCCATCGGCTCGCCGAATATGGTTGAACCTCGAACTGGCGAAAAAGCCGCCTTTGTGCCTGGAATTTATCCTTGTGCACGAAATGGTCCACTTCCTTGAACGTCTTCACAACGCCCGCTTTCAAGAGCTGATGGATACCGTGATGCCGCTTTGGCGTTCGCACCGCGACGAACTCAACCGCGCTCCCCTGGCTCACGAGGACTGGACGTATTAAGGGGGCCGGCATCCACACGAGGGCGGTCAATGTCTACGAATAACGGAGGCGAAGCCCTAAAATGGGGCCGGGTCTTGTGAAGTGGCGGCCAAAAAGAGCATGCGTTATCTGCCTATGACTGGAGATATTGAAGCAGTCGTGGCTGGTCAGTCTCATCAAGAAGGAAAGGGGTTATGAGATTCCTCCATACAGCGGATTGGCAAATCGGAATGAAGGCGGACTCCGTGGGAGATGCCGCGAAACGGGTTCGTGAGGAACGGCTAAACGCGGGCCGTCGCGTTATGGACCAGGCGCAGGCGCACGAAGTGGATTTCGTTCTCGTCGCAGGCGACCTTTTCGAAGATAATGCCGTGGACCGAAGCCTTGTCCAAGCAGTGGCCGACATCTTGTCGAATTGTGGCAAGCCTGTCTATATCATTCCCGGCAATCATGATCCTTTGACCCCGGGTTCTGTATGGGACCATCCCGCTTGGCGCTCCTCAAGTAATCTGACGGTACTCCGCGAAATGGAAGCTTTGGAAATGAGCGGGTATACGCTTTATCCCTGCCCCTTGTTTGAGAAATACTCCAAAAAGAACCCGACCGGCTGGATTCAAGCGCAACGGGGAACATCGATCAACATCGGTATCGCCCACGGGACGGTCGAGGGAATACAAGATGAGGCAGACTATCCTATTCCCCGAGACGCCGCCGACCAAACGGGGCTTGATTATCTCGCCCTAGGCCATTGGCATTCCACAACGATGTATCCATCAAGCGAAGGAGTGACCCGTATGGCCTATTCGGGAACACACGAACCGTCGAAGTTTGGGGAGCGTGACAGTGGGAACACCCTAATAGTGGAAATAGACGGCCCTTCCTTGCCGCCAAAGCTAACCCAGATCCGGACAGGGGGTCTACGATGGGAATCGCGGCGCTCCGAGATCCGGATGCCAGGAGATCTCGAACGTGTACAGCAAGAAATCCAGGAGCTGGAACATCCTGAAGCGATCCTTCTGGATCTGGAGCTTAGCGGGGTGCTTTTCGCCGACGAACAGCAGACATTGGCCCATCTGCAAGATATTGTGGATTCACGTTTCCTTCACGCCAAGTTGGATGCCTCAGGGCTAACTCCTTCTCCCGAAGACGATACCTGGCTCTCCTCACTGCCGCCGGGAATCATTCAGGAAACCGCCGCACGGCTGCGAGACGAGGCTTCGGCTAATACCCAGGACAGTTATGACGGACAGGTTGCCGCCCTCGCCTTAATGGAACTCTACACTCTGGCAAAGGAGTTGCAGCAATGATACTTCGTTCGCTCAAGGTTGAGGGTTGGCGTGGTTTTCTAGACGAGGTTTCGATAGGGCCACTATCGGAAGGCCTGAATGTCATCCATGCTCCGAACGGGAGCGGAAAATCGACTCTGTTCGAGGCCCTATGCAGGGGGCTATTGGACAACCATAACGTGGGCGGACAAGAGATACATGCGATAAAGCCTTGGGGACGAGCGCTTTCCCCTTCTGTCACGGTCGAGTTCTAC
>PUOI01000313.1 GCA_003552765.1 Candidatus Hydrogenedentota bacterium
AGTTCGAAGAGTTCGTCCAAGGTCCCAAATCCCCCCGGGAATATCACGAGCGCCTTGGCCAAGTACACAAACCAGAACTTCCGAATGAAGAAATAGTGAAACTCGAAGGCCAACTCACGCGTTTGGTACGAGTTGGGCGTTTGCTCGTAGGGTAGGCTGATGTTCAGGGCGATTGATTGTCCCCCCGCGTTGCTGGCGCCCCGGTTGGCTGCTTCCATGATCCCTGGCCCGCCGCCCGAGCAAATTCTGAACCGTCCGCTTGCGGAATCGACGGAGTGGGACCAGCGCGTAAGACGCTCGGCCAGTTCGGCGGCGTCGGCGTAATACCGCGCCATCGTAACGTCCCGCTTCGCCCGCTCGTGCGCAGCAACCAAGTGCGGGGGCGGCGTTGCCGTATGGGCCAGCTTCGCCTCCAACCGTTTCACGTTTTCCTGGGCTTCCTCGGGCGAGGGCGTGCGCGCGGAGCCGAAAAACACGATCGTGTCCCGCACGTTCATCTGCCGGAACCGGGCCTCGGGCTCGAGAAACTCGCACAACACCCGGACAATCCGCGCGTCCGGACTGGTTAGGAAGGAAAGATTCTTGTAAGCCTTCTGGAGCGTTTGGGTGTCTTCTTCCGTGCCGATGGGGTCATCTTCCATCATGTAAGGCCAATCCTCCTGCTCATGTTCATCATGCGGCGTCCAGCGAAAAACAGAGTATAACATGTACACGCCCTTGCGCGCTCAGCAGATCCCGCGGGCTTGCGGAACAAAGGGGCTCGTGTTAAGGTTATATGAAAGGATACGCAATCTTTCTGGCTTTGGAGCAAACATCAAGAGGTTCGATGGATTACTGGACTCTTTATATTGCCGCATTACTCATCGTTGCCGCCCGGATTGGCTACATGTGGTGGCGGCCCAGGCGTGTGCGGCGCATTTGGGAACGGGGCTTGGCGGCGCTTGAGCAAGGCGATTATGCCGCCGCGGAAGGCGATCTGCGCGCCTGCACCAAAATCGAACCCACCTTCTCGCCCGCGCGGCGTCTGTTGGCCCGCGCGCAGGTGAAATTGCATAAGCTGGATGAAGCCGAGGAGCAACTCCAGATGGCCTCGAAGTTCGAACCCAAGAACGCCGAGGCCCATGCCGAATTGGGGCTGTTTCTCGCCCGCTACACGCGAGGCCGGGAAGAAGAAGCGGTGGAGGAGCTGAGGAAAGCCGTCACCCTGGCGCCCGGTCTGCGTGAACATCTCCGCCGCGCGCAGGGCGTGGATCGCTTGCTGCACCACGAACGGTTACAGGCCGCCCTGGATGCTTCCTCCTCTACGCATGGGGATGAGCCTGCTGATACACCTCCCTGAGCCGTTCGACGCTGACGTGGGTGTAGATCTGCGTGCTGGACAAACTCTCGTGCCCGAGCAGCTCCTGCACCACACGCAAGTCCGCGCCCGCGTCGAGCATGTGCGTGGCGAAGGTGTGGCGCAGCGTGTGGGGGCTGATGTCCGTCCGTCCGGGAAGCGCCTCGCGCGCGTACCGCTCGATTACCCGTTGCACGCTCCGGGTTGTCAGCGGACCGCCCCGCCAGTTCACGAAGAGCCGGCGATGTTGCGGCGCGCCCAGTGCCATCCGCACGGCGAGATACTCCCGCAACGCCTCCCCGGCTGGTCCCCCTAGATACGCGATACGCTCCTTCCGCCGCTTGCCCATCACGCGGAGGGTCCCTCCGGTCAGGTCCACATCGTCAAGGAGCAACCCCGCCAACTCCGCCGCGCGCACGCCGCTGCTGTAGAGCGTTTCCAAGATGGCCTTGTCGCGCTTCCCGAGCGGCTCGTTCGTCTCCGGCGCCTCGATGAGCGCGGTCACTTCCGGGATGGAGAGCACGCCGGGCAGGTCGTGCCGTTGCTTCGGGGTTCGCACCCCATGTGCGGGGTCGTCGCCGATGACGCCTTGGCGCACGAAATAGCGGTAGGCGGCGCGGATGGAGGCGAGTTTCCGCGCGGTGGTCCGGGGGCTCGCGCCCGCCGTCTGCACATGGGCGAGAAAGGCCCGCACATCGTTGCGCCGGGCCCGCGCGAGACAATCAAAAGTGGCGGGGTGTTTTTCCTCGTCTTCATCCTCGAAGGCCGCCGCCCCCCGCCGGATGTAGTCGCAAAACTGAGCGAGGTCCGCCATGTAGGCCCGTAGCGTGTGAATGGACAATTCCCGTTCGGAGCGCAGGTGCTCCTCGAAGCGGGTAATGCCCGCGTCCTCGTGGGCGGCCGTTTCCGGGGAATGGTTACTCATCGCTTTGTGCGCCTCATGGGTGTGCCCAGCCGCCATCTTGTCATCCCGGCGGGGTGAGTTCATGTGGGACAGCATCTCAGGCCGAGCCAGACTCCATCGGCAGCTCGCCGGCAATGCCCCCTAAAACGTGATCTGGCTGCCGGGGAAATCCACCAAGTTAAGCTGGAACCGCAAGTCCCACCCACGCTCCCGGCGGCGGGCCCTGATAGCCGCTTCCCAACAATGCAGGGTGCGCCGTACGCTATACTCTTGGCGAACCAGCCGGCTCCGCTCGAAATCGTAGCGGTGTTCAAAGGAGACGGCCCAGTTCTCGTCGGGCCGGAATCCCATGCCATACAGGATTTCGCGATTGAACACCCTGCTCAGCGTCTCCGTATAGGCGAGGCCCGCCTTGGCGTGGAAGTCGCCCCCAAGCGCGCGGTCGTCGTAATAAAGGTAACTCATGAGCCGCCGGTAACTGCCGTATTGCGCATTAAACCGGAATGTTTCCTCGGGATCGAAGGGACGCCCAACGGCCCGCTCAAACAATTCCAGCGCCGTACGCTCCCGGAAAAAGGGCTCATCCAAATCACGGCGATCGCTTGTGCTGTGGTGCTCCCACGCCGTGAGAAGTCCCCACCACGGCCGGGGCCGCACGTCCAGTTCGGCTTCGTAAGAGGTGGACGACCGCAGTTCGTTCCAGAAGTCATCCCCGTAGAACAGCGAAAGCCGCCCCACCTGCCAAACCTCGCCGGTTTCGGCGTCGCGCCCTTGCACGATGTTATCAATCGTGGTCTCAATCCGGGTTCGGCCGTATACATTGTCGTAATAATCGAAACGGGGCACGCGATCCACGCTGAGCGTGGGCTTGGGCCGGTAGGACATCGTCACGGACGGCTGTACGACATGGCGAAAGCCGGAGAACCCCAGAGCGCCATCAAATTCGCGGTGCAGCCGGGTCTGCATGGTCGCCCCCGTGAGCGCGGAAAACCGGGTGTTGGCGCGGTCCGCCCGGAACTCCCGGGAGTAGTACGCGCCCTCCAGCTCCACGAACGGGGTCAACTTCGCGGCCTCATGCACCGGGAGATCGCCCGTGAACCGGGTGGTATTGACGATGCGAAACGCCCGGTCGCCCCCCGGACGGCGCTCGTTGCGGCCCAGGATGAGGTCGTTGGTGACGTACACCCCTTCGACAAGCTCCCGCTCCAAGAGATGGAACGTGGCTTCGGGCATGCGCTCGGTCTCGGCCACGAAGCGGTTCGTGTTGGGGCGCATCGTCGCGGTTGCGATAAAGTCAGAATGGGTATGGGTCACGTTCGCGAAGCTGCGGGGCTCGCTTCGGTCGCTGAACTCGTCGAAGTAGAAATCCTTGTAAAAGTCGCTGTCCGTCCACTGCTCGGAACGCGCCAAAAGCACCGTGTCCGGGCTCAGCTCCTGCCGGTGGGTCCAATCGTAGTATCCGCGTTCCTTGGTGGTATACAGGGTGCGGAAATGACCCTCGGAACGATAGAGCCATGAACTGGGCTCCAGCATGTAGTCATAGCCCCCCTCCAGCCCAAAGCCCACGCCCTCCTTCTCGGTGGGGTAGAACCGCCCGCCCAACTCCAC
>PUOI01000539.1 GCA_003552765.1 Candidatus Hydrogenedentota bacterium
ACGCCTTCCTCCACAATGAGCCGTCCCCCGGCGGCGAGTTCCTCGGCTGGTTGGAAGACGCATTTCACGGTCCCGTGCAAGCGATCGCGGTGTTCCATGAGCGCGTGGATGGCGCCGCACAGGCAGGCGCTGTGGCCGTCGTGTCCGCAGGCGTGCATCCGTTCGGGAATCGCCGACGCATAGGGAAGGCCTGTTTGTTCTTGAATCTCCAGGGCATCTATGTCGGCTCGCAGCAACACGGTGGGACCCGGCTGCGAACCTTCCACCGTGACCACAATCCCTGTGCCCCTGGCATGTCCCCGCGTGTACGAAGCGCCCAGCTCGTCCAGAAACCGGGCGATCCGGTCGGAGGTCCACTGTTCTTCAAACCGTATCTCGGGATGGGCGTGTAATTCGTGGCGCAGTTCAATGAGTTGTGGAAGGATGGAATCCAGGGCTGGTTTCAATTCGTCACGCATGGAACACCTCTAGTACTTGGGAATGTGAATACGGATTCGGATTCGCGTGGCCGCAAACCGCCGTTCAAAGCCTAGCATGGCGCAAGCCCAACTTGCCACCGGCGTCCCCCCCCCGAACGCGCGGATGGGTCGGGCGTTTCACGAATCGGGCGCCGCAGCGCCACTGGGCGTCAAGATGGGATTGCCGCTTTCCGCGGCGGGGTTCTCGGCTGTTTCAGATTGTTCCAAATGGTTGTCCAGAAACGCAATGACGTCCTGGAAAACCTCTTCCCGGGTCTGGCTAGGGTAGCGGGTGAAGCCATGGCGTTGTTCGGGGAGCACGATGAGTTCGGTGGGTACGCCGAGTTCCCTCAAACGTTCGTGAAAGGCCTGCGCCTGGGCGACGGGGACCATGCCGTCCTCCCCGCCGTGTATGAATAACATGGGACTGCTTTTCGGGCCGGCGTAGGTGATAGGGGAAGCGGCCTCGGCAGGCGTCATACCATTTTGGACGTAGCCGTCCGGCTCCGATACGAAATAGTCGATTATCCTGCCACCGATTCTGCCCACCACGCCGTTATTGTTGCGCGCCTCGTAATACGTCAAGTCAAAGGGCGCGTAGAAACACACGGCGGCTTGCACCGCGCTTGACGGGCCGGGATTCTCGTCTCCTTCAAAGGTCTGGTTATCCCCCGTCACCGCGAGAAAAGCAGCCAAATGCCCTCCGGCCGACTTGCCCAGCGCGCCGATGCGTTCGGGGTCGATGGCGTACTGCTCGGCATTGAGGCGCAACCAACGCACCGCCGCCTTGGCGTCGTGCAAGGGCTTTGGGAAAACGGCGCCAGGTATCGTGCGATAATCGAGGGTGGCGGCCACATACCCTTGCGCCGCAAGCTGTTCGCAAAACCAATTGAGCTGCTGCCGCCATCCAACCGTCCACGCTCCGCCATGCAGAAGCACGACGGCGGGCCGGCGTTCGCTCCCCTCCCCCGCTGGCTCGTCAGGCAGGTAAAGCGTCATCCGCAAAGGGCTTCCGTCCGGTTCGGCGTACACCACCCGCTCTCGCTGGTACGAGCTGGCGGACTCCGCAATCACCGGCATGGAAACAAGCAGGAGCGCACATGCCATCAGCCCAAGTGTCAGGCCTTTCATCTCTCGTTTTCGCCTTTCTGGAATTGGTTCTTGGGAAGCTACGGACAATGGTTCACCCCAGGGCACAAGTGCGATTTGCATTGTAGCCCAGCAGCCCGCCGCTTAACAACGGTCCCGCACCGGGTTAACGGTTCGCGGCGGCGCTGCGTTATGCTGTATTGGCGTAGCCGTTCTTATCCCGAACCCCTTCGGATTATCCAAGAAAACTGATTATGTATTGCCGCACCCTACACGAATACTTCCGCAAACACTGGCGCCTCGTTTTAGGAATCGCTGGCGCCGCCGCACTCTTGGCAACGTTGGCCTTGGCGCGCATCGATTGGAGCGAGCCCGAGGAGTACGTGGCGGAACCGGAAGCGCCGGCGTTGCGAGAGGGGCGCTGGGATGCGCTTCGCCGGATTCCCGAGCGCACGGTCTGGATGGCGCGCTTGGCGGAAGCCCTCATCGAAGCGCGTGAGCGCGATCCCGCCTCCATGACCGCGCTCATGGACGCCGCGCCTGAGGGAAGCGCGCTGGCAGCCGTGGCGCCCTCGGTCCGGGAAGCCATCACCGAACCGCTTCATTGGACGGGGCATGAGGCGGATCTCATGGCGGAGTGGGTTCCCATGCTGTTTGGGGATGGCGCCGAGTTGGACGAGGCCCTTGATCGGTACGGCATTCTGAAGGATTCGCCGGCGGCGCTGTTCGTGGACGCCGCCCCTGAGGGCTTCTCCGCGGCGCTGGTGCTGGCCTGCGAGGATTTCGACGGCTTCGTTCAAGCCTTTGCGCGTTCCTTGGAAGCAGAGGACAGCATCGAGCTTCAACCCGAAGACGGCCGAGCGCTTCTGCCCGAGGATTGGGCAGCGGTGGACGGTTCGCCCTGGGTAGTGCTGGGACGGGATGGCGACTGGCTAGACGCGGTGGAACAGCGGTTGGTCTGGGCGAGGCGAGACGCCCCCGATGCCGTGACCGAGCCTGCTCCCGGCGAATGGGCCGTGCGCGTTCAGGCCAGCCAATTGGCGGCGAGTCCCCTGCCTTCGTGGCTCAAACTGATGCTCGGCCAAGCGATCCCTGAGTCCGCCCCTCATGCCTTCTCCCCCGTCCCCCCGCCGCTGCAAGAGCACAGGGCCTCGGAACCGGCCTGGGCCTATCTCCGGTTTGATGCCGGGGAAATGGTCTTCGAGCGTTTCCCGGCGGACAGGGAGAGCGCCTCCCTGGAACAGGCGCGCTTCGACAATCCCGCGCCCATCACGTTGAATCTGATTCCCGGTGACATGCGCGAATTGCTGCGTCAGGCGCTCCTGGATGAGGTTGCCGCGCATGACGACCCACTCACCTTGCATCACATGGAACGCATTGCCCAAGCATTGACCGGTCCCATCCAGCTGCGGGTTCATGAAACCGCCGAAGGACCCGCGCTAACCATCACCGCCCAGGTAGAGGATGGCGATGCCGTTGTGGATGGGCTGCGGTGGCTGTTGCCTCCAGCATCCGGCGAATACGAGGGCGTGGATGGCCTGCTTACGGTCCGGGAGAGCGGCCACACGTTGCACATACTGGCGAGTCCCACGGTCGTCCATCTCTCGACGGATTACACGGCGGCGATGACCGTCGATCGGGACTTTCTTGAACAAGAGCACAAGCCTTCGTTGTATTTCGACGGCGAAGCCGCGCAAGAGTTGTTGAGCCGGATGCAGGAATCGGGCGAAGGCGAATTCCTTTCGCCCTTCTTGGACGCCCTGTCCGCGTTGGCGGATCGCACCGGCCAAATTCGGTATCATGCGGATCCGGAAACGGGCGAAAGCTTGATCGCAGTCACGCGGGCTGCCCCGGAAGAGTAGCGTAGACCGATGAAAGGAGCGGAATGAACACGAGCATAAGGGGTAACACACACGGGTTTTTGGCGGCGTTGGCCGCCGTTTTGCTGTTGGGCGGACCGGCCTTCGCGGTGGATCCGGCAGGCCTTCCCGTTCTGGAGCCAGACGAAGCGATCATCGCCGATGACCACGCGTGGCCAGCGTTCAACTGGGCCTCGTTTGACCAGGACAAGGTGGTGAGTCTGAACGGGTATCAGTACGGCGTGTATTGGGACGCGGACCGTCTGCTCACCGTGGCGCGGCGCGATCTCGAAACGGGTGACGTGGATGTCCTGCGCCTTGATGAGTATGTGCTCGCGGATGGTTTACCCGAGTCGCAACAGCGGAACGGGCACCGCAACACGGTGGTAGGCATGAGTCCGGGCGACGGACGCCTGCATCTCAGTTGGGACCATCACAA
>PUOI01000562.1 GCA_003552765.1 Candidatus Hydrogenedentota bacterium
AAATCTACATCGTGCCTAACGATGTGCCAGCGTTGATTGCGCGGTATCGCCGCGATTTCCCCGAGCACATGGCCCATCCCGGCAATGGCTAGCACACCCACTAGTAGGGCGTCTAGCCTAAACTTGTTGACCGCCGAAGTGAAAACGCTAGGAGGTGGCATGGCCTTCCAGGCCATGAATCACGGGCTGGATTGGCTCCAGAATGTGTTCAGGCGAAGATAGACCCAATCGGAATGAGCCACAACCTTAACGCTAACTAGGCAATAGAGCGGCGAAAGGAGAAGAAGACACAATGAAAACCACGCGGCGTCAATTCATGGCGGGTTCGGCGGCGGCCACGGCGGGGATGGTCCTCGCGCAAGGCGCGTCAGCCGAAGAAACGAGTAACGGGAACCGCCCCAACATCGTGCTGTTGTTTGCGGACGATGCGGGCTACGGCGACCTGAGTTGTTACGGACATCCCACCATCCATACGCCAAAGCTCGACGAGTTGGCGTCGGAAGGCACGCGGTTCACGTCGTTCTACGTGAACCCGTCCTGCACGCCAGCGCGAGCGGCGCTGTTGACGGGGCGCCATCCCGTGCGGCCCGGTGGGGTAGCTGGTGTCCTCGGTCCGGGATCCACCAGCGGACTGCCCGCTGACGAGATCACCATCGCCACGGCGTTAAAAGGCGAGGGGTATCGCACGAAGTGCGTGGGCAAGTGGCATCTTGGTCACGCTGAAGAAGAGTTCATGCCGACTTCCCATGGCTTCGACGAGTATTTCGGGCTGCTGTACAGCAATGACATGATCCCGCCATGGGTGGATACGGATGAGCCGCTGGAATTGTATCGCGACACCGAACCCATCGAACATCCCGTGGACCAGTACACCGTGACGACGCGCTATACCGAGGAGGCGGTGAAGTTTATTCACGAGAGCGCGGACGATTCGTTCTTCCTGTACCTTCCCTATACGATGCCTCATCTGCCCCTGGCGACGGCGGAGCAGTTCGAGGGGCAATCGCGCGCCGGTCTCTATGGCGACGTCATCGAGGCCCTCGATTGGAGCGCGGGCGAAATCATGGACGCCTTGCGCGAGGCGGGCGTGGCGGACAATACGCTGGTCATCTGGCTGAGCGACAACGGGCCTTGGATCAACATGCCGGATCGTATGCTCCAAGAAGGGCCGGACGGTCTCGTGAACAAACCGTGGCATGCCGGTTCTCCGGGCCCCTTCCGTGAGGCAAAAGGAACCACCTACGAAGGCGGAGTGCGGGTACCCACCATTGTGTGGTGGCCGGACGAGGTCCCGTCGGGCCGCATCATCCAAGAGCCCGCTAATTCGATGGACCTGTTCACCAGCATCCTGCGGGCGTGCGGGGCCGACGTGCCGGACGACCGGCCCATCGACGGCAACGACTTGTGGCCGCTCTTGCGCGGCGAAACAGAGGAATCGCCCACCCAGGTCCATCATTACTTCAACGGGGGACAACTCCAGGCCGTGCGGCAAGGGCCTTGGAAACTTCGGCTGGCAAGCGGCGAACCCGAGTTGTTCCATCTCGATCGCGATTACATGGAACGGTTCAACGTTGCCGAAGACTATCCCGATAGGGTGGAGGAACTGCGGGCCTTGATGGAAGAAATGGCCGAGGAAACGGGGGCTTCCATACCATAAGAGACTATGGCCGCAAGAACGGGCGCCCATCTTGCGTAGCGCACTATCCCGCGCCAGGGGAAAAACTCCCTGGCGCCTTTTGCTGAGATTGCGGCAAATTAACTACGCATGCGTGTATCGGTGTGTACTATGGTGTAAATGTGTGTATCAGGTGCGTGTACTCCAGGCGTCAACCACTCAAAGTATACAAGCGTTCCGGTGCAATACAATGTGTTCGGCGGAAGCGAATAGACGGCTAGACCGGTTTCCGGCTGACTAGTCTACGGAGAGGAAAGGAGCTGGATTGCGGCGTCATTGCCGGCTAGCTTGCAACGCAAAAGGAGGATTTCGTATGCGCAGTGTAACGCGATGGATAGTGGGGAGTCTTGCAGCCGCGGCTGTTATTGCGGTGGCCGGTGGATTTGCCGGGGCCGCCGTGGCGGCGGAGGAAGAACCGCCTGGTCCGCCGGAAGCAGCCCAGCCGCCGGAAGCGCCGGAGCCCCCCGAAGCCCCGCACCCTCACGGGCATGCGCCTGAAGAAGACCCCGTGCAACAGCAACTCCACGGACTCCAACACCAAAACCAACAGCAGGAGCAACGGATTCAGCAACTGGAGGCGCGCCTGGCCGAGCAGGAAAGCACTCAGCAGGAGCTTTCGAGTTGGCTGGAATCGGTGGAGCAGACGGTTCAACAAGGGGCGGCCGAGCTGGAACAGCAATTCCACAACAGAGCGGTTGCGCTTGAACGGCGGCAGGACGAAATGGAGCACGCCTTGGCTCGCCGGGAACTGGAGGAGGAGCTTCGCGCGGCTCAGCAGCAGATTGAGCAGAGCGCCCAAGCGCAGCAAGAGCAGGAAGAACGGCTGCACGCAAAGCAAGAGCAAATAGCCGAACTGGAACAGCAGCTCGCCGGGGCCGGCGGGAACCCGGGAACCTGTGAAGAGGAGGGAGAGGAGTAGCACTCCACTTCGAAACACGCCGGAACGGCCAGACCCTGTCTATAGCTGTCGAAACCGGCTGTCGAACACATGCCCGTTCTCCTTGGCGTTGGGGAACGGGCATTTTCTGCCGCATGACTTGGACGTTACTCCGCGGTCCTGTGTCACAGCGCCGTAGACCACCAACCCTGAAACTGTTCGCCCTCGTAGGGCATGACGCCGTGGAATTGACCGGCGGAATCGTCGAAGACGAGGGGGAGAAAATGCCGGTCGCCTTCCCAAAGAGGCAGGTCCAGAATGCGGCCCACCTCGGCCCATTCAAGGAATCCCTCCGGGTTCTCCGCGTATGGTTCGCCCTCGAAGCGGTCCACGCGGAAGATGAACCCGAACCAATTCTCCCCGTTCTTGCCAAATCCCGGCCAGTTGATGGTGCCGCGGAGCACGAGTTCCGTGCATTCGATGCCGGCTTCCTCCCTGACCTCCCGCTTCACCCCCGCCACGATGTCCTCATGCGACTCCAGCTTGCCGCCAAGCCCGTTATACTTGCCGAAGTGCTGATCATCCTCGCGTTTGGTGCGATGCACCAACAAAACCTTGCGGGCGCAGGGGGACATGACGTAGGCTAACGTGGCGACGATGGGGGTGTACATCGGGGTTTCCTTCTAACAGTGTTGTGATGCGGCTGTCCCGCGAGGGACGAGTGAATGGACATGGTTTTTGAATAGACATGATTTACAAGATTTGACTAGCAGGACCGGGGGCTGCATAATATATATCAATAATAGCAATACTTTAAAAATATAAAAATTAAATATAGCATATTAATATATATTTTTGCTTTTAGAACTTGTTAATCTTGTAAATCATGTCTATTTATCTGTGCTCAGAAATCATGTCGATTCATCATCCTATACGCTTGTTGCATCTCCTGGATAACCCCTATCTCGGGGGTATCACGTCGCATGCGCTGTCGGTGGCGGAGGCGTTCGCGGGCGACGCGGATATCCGCGTGGAGATCGCTGTCCTGCCGGGGCGCACGCCGGATCGCACCCTTGTGGAGCGGGCCCAGGAACGGGGATGCGCCGTCCACGAAATCCCAATGGCCGGCGCTTTTGATCCCGGCGTGTTTTGGAGGCTGCGCAGGCTTACGGTTGAGGGAGAATACCATCTCGTTCACACCCACGCCTACCGCGGGCTTCTTGTCGCCCGTCACGCCCGTCTCCCCGCGCCTCTGATTCACACGTGTCACGGGGGGGCAGTCGA